>JAKFUY010000220.1 GCA_021732495.1 Legionellales bacterium
AGCCTTGCTTATCAAGGCCTTTTATGAAGGTGCTGTGGTGATGATTGATGAAATCAATAGTTCACCGATGATGGAGCGGTTACTCAACGACCTATTGATGGGTAAAAATCCCAAAGGCCAATCAGGCGAGGTAGTAAAGCCTGGATTTATGATTATTGCTACACAAAACCCTGTCACCATGGCAGGGCGTCGTGCGCCCAGTACAGCTATTCTAAGACGTTGCATCAGTCATGATTTACCTGAATTTGACCCTGGTGAAATCATACAAATCCTCGTTTCAAAAGGCATTAGCCTTGAAGAAGCTCAATTGATGACGGATGCTTATGAAAAAAATCGCATTTATGCTATTGAAAACCGGTTATCACCGGCACCCAATTTTCGTCATTTGATTGAACTTGCAGATAATCAGTTGAAAGCAAAAACTGTTCCTATTCCAGGCCCTACAGCAATTGTGCAACATAGTATATTTAAACCTGACTCGAACTCTAAATTAGAACCACCTAAAGATCAAACGCATCCTTAGCACTAGATATGGAGCGTTTGCTCAATGACTTATTGATGGGTAAAAACCCCAAAGGCCAATCAGGCGAGGTAGTAAAACCTGGATTTATGATTATTGCTACACAAAATCCTGTCACCATGGCAGGGCGTCGTGCGCCCAGTACAGCCATTCTAAGACGTTGCATCAGCCATGATTTACCTGAATTTAAGCCAGATGAAATCATAGAAATCCTCGTTTCAAAAGGCATTAGCCCTGCAGAAGCTAAAGCCATGACTGATGCTTATGAAAAAAATCGCGTTTATGCCAAAAAAAACCAGTTATCACCTGTGCCGAATTTTCGTAATTTGATTAAACTTGTTGAAGCTCTAATTTTAAAAAAGGAGGAAATTTTTAATGCTCCGTTCAGTAACGATGCGTACAATATATACAAATTTAGCATGTTATTTGGAGGTATTTTACTATCAGGGAGCGGAGTTGCTGCGCTTATTGTGTCAGCCAGTTTGGTTATGCTCATCGTTTTAACAGTTGCTGCAGGTATGGGCGCTTTATGTGGATTGATTCAGTTTGAGTTAGGTGTGTGTCAAAGCGATACTTATACTGCATGTAAAGGTTTTTTAAATTTTCATCTAGCAGCAGCCTTAGTTGCCTGTGTTTGTACAGTGAACCCGCTTATTGCATTAGGGATTGCAGCTATTGTTGTTGGTGTTATTCAACTTGTTAGTCAATATATATTTCTTAAAAGCCCTGAAGCCAATTTAGATTAAATCCAGAGTGTACCTGGGCCTTAGTTAATTTAGTGCTATAAAAGATGCGTTTACTTTTAACAGGGAACAGCATAGAATAGTGCTGCTTAGATGGTTCATCTTGTCCGGCTGATAATTATATTTATGGCGGTCAGATATGAATATGGTGTGCACAGTTATTATTTAACAGAGCCTAAAGTATTTAAGAGACTACCACTTATTAACCCGAGCCCGGGACAGATTGAATCATTTAAGCATTATTCTCCTTATACTCAATATTTACTTGTGAATACAAAATAGAATCAGTATAATCTTTTTTGTGCTGTCTTTTCATTTTCGCCCTGCTTTTGCAAGGGGGAACTGTCGAGTCAGTCATTAGTAAAATACGCACATATTTCGACACATGCTATGGGGTCCCTTCGAGGGGTATAGCATGGGAAATGTGGAAGTTTAACCCTGGAGAACTTAATGTCAAATATTAGTATGAAACAATTGTTAGAAGCCGGTGCGCATTTCGGTCACCGTACCCGTTTTTGGAACCCAAAAATGTTACCTTATATTTTTGGAACCCGTAATAAAATCCATATTATCGACTTGGAACAAACATTGCCAATGTTGAAAGATGCCTCAAACTTTTTGGGTCGCCTAGCAAGTCATAAAGCTAAAATCTTATTTGTAGGCACCAAACGTGCTGCACAAGATGTAATAAAAGAACAAGCCATACGTTGTGGCATGCCTTTTGTTAATCATCGTTGGTTAGGTGGTATGTTGACCAACTATAAAACCGTGCGCCAATCTATTTTCCGGTTAAAAGAATTAAAGAAAATGCAAGCGGAAGGCCAATTTGAAGCAATGATCAAAAAAGAAGCCTTAATGTTACAAAGAGAATTAGATAAATTAGAAAAAAGTCTTGGCGGTATCGAAGACATGGGTGGTTTGCCAGATGCTTTATTTGTAGTTGATGTTGGTTTTGAACACATTGCAATTCAGGAAGCACGAAGACTACGTATTCCTGTAATTGGTATTGTTGATACTAATAACGACCCTGATGGTATTGATTATCTGATTCCTGCAAACGATGATTCAATGCGAGCAGTCGAATTGTATGTTACATGCATCGCCGATGCCATTTTAGATGCTAAGCAAAGTCAAACTGTTGCAAGCCAAAAAACAGATAGCGAATTCGTTGAAGTTATCGAAAATAATAAAAGTGCTCAATAAGCAACTTTTTTGATTCCATAGAATGGCATGTCATCTTTTGACCTGCCATTTTTTATATTAAAAATGATGATTTTTACCTTGGAGAAACAACCATGACAATTACAGCATCTTTAGTATCAGAATTACGTCAACGTACTGGCGCTGGTATGATGGAATGTAAAAAGTTTTTACAGATGACCAATGGCGACATTGAGCAGGCTATTTTGGAAATGCGCAAATCAGGTCAAGCCAAGGCTGACAAGAAAGCAGATCGTATTGCGGCGGAAGGTATTATTGTGATTGCCAAAGATGCAAAAGGACAATACGCTGTAATGTTGGAAATCAATAGTGAAACTGATTTTGTTGCGAGAGATGCAGGCTTTATCGAATTTGCCAATAGCGCGGCACAAACAGCTTTAAACACTAAAGCCGATAGTGTAGAACAATTGATGCAAAGCAAAATGAACAATGGTTCTGACACTGTTGAAGAATCACGTCAGCAATTGGTAGCAAAAATTGGTGAAAATATTAAAGTTCGTCGAATTGAACACCTAAATAGCTCAGATATCGTAGGAACTTACTTACATGGTTCTCGTATTGGGGTATTGGTTGCAATGCAAAATGCCGATGAGAGTTTAGCCAAAGATATCGCAATGCAAATTGCTGCAAACCGTCCACAAGTGGTCAGTGCAAATGAAGTTCCACAAGAAGCGTTGGCCGTTGAACGTGATGTGTTTATGGCACAAGCGCGTGAGAGTGGAAAGCCTGATGCGGTTATTGAAAAAATGATTGAAGGTCGTCTGAATAAATTTGTTGAAGAAGTGAGTTTGTTAGGTCAGTCATTCGTCAAGGATCCTTCAATTAAAATACAAGCTTTATTAAATAAGCATAAAGCGACCGTTGAGAAGTTTATATGCTTCCAAGTCGGCGAAGGTATTGAGAAACGTGAAGATAACTTTGTTGAAGAAGTCATGGCGCAGGTAAAACAATAATGACCTCTCCAGTCCTGAAATATCGACGTGTTTTATTGAAATACAGTGGTGAAGTGCTGCAAGGCCCTTCATCTTTTGGTATTGAACCTTCAGCATTGGATTATGTTGTTGCTAAAATCAAACAACTTCAGGATATGGGCGTTGAGGTTGCAGTAGTTCTCGGTGGTGGTAATTTTTATCGTGGAAAAAACTTGCTTTCTGCAGGTTTTGACCAAGCTAAATCTGACCAAATGGGAATGCTTGCTACCATTATGAATGCCATTGCCCTGCAGCATGCTTTAACCGCTGAAGGGACAAAATCAACAGTATATTCAGCAATTCCAATGCCTGGATTTGTGCAATCGTATGAAATTGAGTTGGTTCGTCAAGCTTTGGGTTCTGGTGAAGTGGTTATCTGTGCAGGTGGCACAGGTCTACCATTTTTTACAACGGATACTGCAGCTTGTTTGCGTGCCATTGAGCTGCAGGCAGATGTGGTTTTGAAAGCGACTAAAGTGGATGGTGTGTATTCTAAGGATCCGAGTATTTACGCAGATGCTAAACGCTATGATTTTATAACCTATGAAGAAGCCATTGAAAAGAAATTGAGTGTCATGGACATTACAGCCATTTGCTTATGTCAAGAACATCAATTGCCTATTCAAGTCTTCAATATGCGCAATGAAAATGCATTGAAAGAAATTGTCTTAGGTGAGCACGTTGGAACGATTGTAGGAGAAAAAAATGCTACAAGAGCTTAAACAGCAAATAGAAAAGAAAATGATTAAGTCAGTCGAGTCATTGCACCACGAGATGGGTAAAATTAGGACTGGTCGTGCTAACTCAGCATTGTTAGATCATGTGATGGTTGATTATTATGGTCAGCTTACTCCACTGATTCAAGTAGCAAGTGTCACCATCGGGGATTCAAGAACGCTTTTAGTGACCCCATGGGAAAAAAACATGATCCCAGCGATTGAGAAATCAATTTTGACTTCTGATTTGGGTTTGAATCCTGTTAATGTAGGACAAGTGATACGTATCCCACTGCCTGCGTTAAATGAGGAGCGTCGTAAAGAGTTAATAAAAGTGGTGCGCTCTGAAGCTGAGTTGGGACGTGTTGCTATTCGTAATATTCGTCGTGATGCCAATCAACAGTTAAAGGATTTAGTGAAAGCCAAAACGATATCAGAGGATGATGAACGCCGTGGCACTGAAATGGTGCAGAAGTTAACCGATCAATATATTGTTGCTGTTGATAAAGAACTTCAGGAAAAAGAAAAAGATTTAATGTCCTTTTAAGTCATTTTAAAAGGGTTGGTTAACCAACCCTTTTTTTTATGGTTTTTTATGCAAAATTTCCTAGCCATTTACCCCCAAAATACAGACCTTGGATACCAAAATTATTGCCATTCGCACCAGTAGCTGCCGATTGAGACGCCAATGCACTGATATAATTCGCCCACATCCATCCAGCATCTAAACTAAGTTCTCCATAACTCATTTGATAACTGTACGTTGCGCCTAATCGCCCATCAACTTCTGCAACCACCTTGGAAATATTATAGTATCTAGCACCGGAATAGGGTTGAGGTAGTAAGGGATTGTTAGTCGCTGTTACAGTGTGACTATAAAAGGTTTTTGCTGTTCCGGCTAAAATACCCAGTGCAGCACCGCCATAAAAACGTAGACCACAGGTCATATTATAGCCTAAATCAGCACCTGTACGTGGACCAAATCCATTATAAGTTGAATTTTGATTGTAATCTACAACATAGTTTGTATTTGTTGCAATCGTTGTGCCTATTATATTATCATTGATAAAAGCATTTGCATCTGTTCCAACTCTGGAATAATCAATCCCCAAATGTACTCGAGCCCATGAGTTTTGATTAATATTAAAATTCTGAGCGAGCTCAAGATTCACCATATCCCATTTGTTAGCATTGGACGAGGATATTTGATTTATCTGTCCAAATGGATAAGAGGTTCCCTGTTCAGGATTGCCAGATATATACCAGTTAGTTTGTATTTGACCTGGTCCATAATTTAAAGTGTTATTGCCTTTGAGATGGTACCAGTTAAGGTTGATATCTCTGCCTGAGTCAAAATGACGGGCCGCTTCCAGTTCCCATCCCCAGTTCCATCCTTGATTAGTTCCACTTGGGAAAAAAGTTTGCGTGCTTGAGCCTAGGTCATAATTGGCTTGTGTGGCTTCTGTTGTCATTTGCATGTATAAGGCTTTGCCAGAAAATGCCCAGCCATCGGTCTGAATATTTTCAATAGCACCCATCGTGCCTGCTGTAGCAAAGCCTGATGATGCTAAAAGAATAGCAATACTGGTTTTTTTTAATTTCATCGGTTGTTTCCTTCTTTTTTTTATTAAAAACAATCTTATGCAATGATGTTAGAGCAAAAGTTTTACGTTGTTTTTCAGCATACACAGTTAAATTTTTTGTACTGATACGGAGGAAAAACCTAACAATAATAACGATAGCATTAGACGTAAGCAAGAGAATTATTTTTATGTTAAATAATTAAACAAAAGGCAAGTTGGATAGACACTACAAAAATTGTGTTTCTGTGGATATATAGTGTTTTGTACGAACTTTCTTACTTTGCGTAAACCATAAGACTTTAGCAGAAGTGAGTTCATCGTCAATGTAGCGATGAATTTGTCCCAATAGATAAAAAGGTAGTGAAGTCAATGTGTTTTGTACTGATTAATATTTACCTTGCTCGGATTGACTGATTTATTGTAATGTCACGCGAGGATCATTGGTTTAAAACAAACGGGCATCTTGTTTGTAGTCTTGGAAATTACATTCTATCAATTGAAGATTTGCCCATTGCACAAGTTGAAGCACAAGCCAATTTTTACCAACCTGACGAGCACCTTTAATCACCAAAGGCCTAGGGTCAGTTGACTGCAACCACGTTTTTAAATCTTCTAATAGAAATGAACAAGCATATAAAGTAAACAAAATAACCCCTTGAATTTTTCAGATGTTTCATGAAAGCCACTAAATTACTTTTATGTCCTATAATTATATAAAAGAGTACTGGAGTGATCATGAAAAAAATTGTATTGCTGATGCTATTTTGTGTTTTACCGGAATTTGGGTTTGCTGCATACACAACGCTTAATGGTGTGGTGTTATACAATTGTATCCCAAGGATCGATGTAGAAAGTGTGACGTATTGCAAATCACGACAGCTTATTAAAATGAACTCGCACTCAAATGACTTAAATTAGAGCATCCAATTAAAGAGTTTACGCTGCCAACGTCTTAGATGCCGTTCTATTTGACGTGTCAGTATGATAGATTCACCAAACCCCATATCCCATATGAAATTCTTGATCAGATGATTACGCTGCATCAGCGCAATCAGTTCATCACGACCGTGAGTGGTTTTTTTAATAATAAGAAGCCAATTGCCAGCAGCTTGCAAAATTAAAGGTTTGTGCCCAAAAACCTGGGTGATGATTTGTTTAAAATCAGCGATATCGGCGTGTTGGGTTAAGTTCAGCGCTAATATTCCATTTTCAGCAATAGCATGATAACTATTCTCGAAAAAAGTACTATTTCGGCATTCACTTGGAAATCCAAAGTGATCACCTAAATCAATGATGAGATGGTCAAACTTCTTCGTATTGTTTTGTAAAAAAATATCAGCAGACTCACAGATGATTTTCACTTTTTCATGTTCATGAATATAAAAAAATTGCTTCGCGATTGTTATCATTTCAGGGTATTTTTCTACAGCAGTCATCTCAATTTTTGAATCATGTAAAGCATGAATTGCACCACCACCGCCCAAACCAAGAAGGCATATGGGACCTGGCTGTAATTGAGTGAAGGTGAGAAGGGGCTCGAGATAGGGAAGAATGGTTTTCTTGGGTTTTTTGATATTGATCATCGTTTGTATATAGAGATCGTTAAATAATATCCAACGATAATCCCCAGATTGATAAACATAGATATCATTTGAAGTTTTATAAATGCATTTTCTTTTGATTTTGGATTGGTATTTTAATAAATTCATTTGGTTTTAGTTTGTCTATCATTAAATCATGTTATGTTATTCATATGACAAATTCAATCGAATCAATAACCATGAATACAATAAATTTAATTGGTTATGCTAGTGGCATTGCCGCCAATGACAAACAATGTGGCTTAGGGCCGCAATATTTATTAGAGCATCATAAGATATTTACAGATCTCAATTTAATTCCTGAATGGAAATATATGGAGTATCTCGAATCATCTCGTCGGGGATTGGATGTTTGGAGTGATATCAGTGTTACATTAAAAAAGTTAGCGCAAGATGTGATGCAAGTTGTGTCTCAACCGACACCATTTGCTGTGATTGGTGGTGACCATAGTATGGCAATTGCCACCTGGCATTCAATCATGGCGTATTATCAGTCAATGGGGTCAATTGGCTTATTATGGATTGATGCACATTTGGACTCAAATACCCCACAATCATCATTAAGTAAAAATGTCCATGGAATGCCAGTGTCGCATTTGTTAGGTTTATGGGATAATCCATTATTAAATTTTGATTTTCTTCCTAAAACATTGTTAAAGCCTGAGAATCTTTGTTTGGTGGGTATTCGTAGTTATGAAAGCCCTGAATACGAGTATTTAAAAAAACGTGGTGTACGTATTTTTTTTATGGAAGATATTGAGAAACGGGGTTTGGATAAAGTGTTATCGGAGGCCTTTGATTATCTTTATCAATTAACGGATAACATAGGGATGAGTATCGACCTTGATGCTTTTGATCCGCGTTTTTGCCCAGGTGTTGGGTGCCGGGAGTCTAATGGGATTGACTTCCCAGCATTTATAAAATTTTTTAATGAGTTTTATTATAAGGACTGGATAGCTCTTGAGATCGCTGAGTTTAATCCGGTGAGAGATGAATGTGATAAGACAGCTAAATCAATTGCAGAGTTGATAAGAGCTGCATATTTTTAAAAAAGTATAGGCATGAATTTAAAACAACGAATTGAAAACACCGTGCATTCGAGTTGGCAACCCATTGTGATGGCTGCCATAACAAAAATGGATGCTTTATATTTGAACACATTAGAGCAACAGGATGATTGGATTCCAGTAAGAACAAATATATTCAACGCTTTTCGCCAACCTAAAGAACAAGTGCGCTATGTGATGTTAGGTGAATCACCATATCCCAGAGCCCAGTCTGCCAATGGCTATGCTTTCTGGGATGCGCAGGTTGGTGAACTATGGTCAGAAAAGGGCTTAAGTAAGGCTGTTAATCGCGCAACATCGCTTCGAAATTTCATAAAAATGTTATTACACGCAGAAGGATTATTGGCATCACCTTTTTTGGCTCATGATATTACGGTATTATCTAAACAGGGTTTAATATCAAGCATCGATGCGCTATTTAATAAGCTACTTTCACATGGATTTTTGCTGCTCAATGCAAGTCTCATTTGGTCTAATGATTTGCCCGTTCGTTATCATGCTAGACATTGGTATCCTTTTATTCATGCAATCTTTGAAAGTCTAGAACATCAAGAGGTTAAGTATCTCTTGTTTGGTAAAATAGCTGAAAAATTTAAATATTTACCTCAGCAAAATTGTTTGATTACAGAGCATCCCTATGTGTTATCATTTATAGAAAATCCCGCTGTATTGGATTTTTTTAAGCCTTTATCCCTATTGAGAGTTTAGCTATGTCATCCAATCCATTTCAAGAGTTTGCAACCACCTGGTGGGATACCGAAGGTCCTTTTCGGACTCTTCATGATATTAACCCTGTGCGTTTGGATTATATTCAAAAACATCAGCCGCTATCGCAGCAACAGGTTTTAGATTTAGGCTGTGGTGGTGGCATTCTTTCCGAAGCATTGGCAAAAGAGGGCGCTCACGTCACAGGCGTTGATATTGAACCCAAGCTCATAGAAGTAGCAAAGCTACATGCACAATCATCAAATCTATCGATAGACTATCAAGCCCTTGCAATTGATGGATTTAAGCATCCTGGTTTTGATACAATTGTATGTATGGAAATGCTTGAGCATGTCAAAGATCCTTCTGATATTCTTAAACAATGTGCGCGGCTGATGAAACCGGGTGCCCACTTGTTTTTATCAACTATTAACAGGACCCTCAAAGCATATTTTGAGTTAATTTTAATGGGAGAATATGTTTTAAAGTTGTTGCCCAGACAAACCCATGACTATCAGATGTTTATCAAACCCAGTGAGATGCATGCATATTTAACTGCTAGTGGCTTAGAATTGATAGATATTAAGGGAATGTCCTATCATCCTTTCACACGTCAAGCAAAACTCATCCAGTCTGTTGATGTCAATTATATGATGTGCATCAAGAAACAATAGGGCAGAGTTACTCTGCCGCTTGGTTTTTTCGGGCTAGCTTTTGTTGCAGGCGATCGTGAGCATATTGTGCTTGCTCTTTATTGACCACATCGACGGCTTGACCAAACAAATCGATACGTATCTGATTTTCAGTTTGACAAGTTAAATAAGGGGCAGAGGCGCTATAATGCTGTATCGCTTGTTTAATCTCGTGCTTGCTAAACTCAGGGTTTTTCAAGCTATCATAAAAACGATAAATTTCTTCGAGAATGCCAATCTTCAAAGGCTTGATCTCTTTGGGTTTTTTAGAAAAGGCGCTTGGGAAAAAAGTGATAAGCCATTCTAAAGTATTTAAATAATCTGATTTTGTAAATGCGTTTGCAGCAGTCATAAGTCAATTCAATGTAAATAAATATGTTGAATCATAACATTGATAGCATAGAAAATAAATGTAGAAATAGAGGGATTAATAAACCATTCTGTTTAATTAGTTGCGCGTTGGTTGTTTTTTTGATAATGTATCGTAAAATTTTCCATACACATTTATATTAATATTTTTGGCTACTGGAGCATCTAAATGAATGAAGAGGAATTACGGCTTTTTGTGGAGCAATTATTAAATCAACAGGAGGCTTTGGAGCAATTATTAAATCAACAGGAGGCTACTGAAAACGATCGAGCGATTGCCCTTGCTTTGACCCTGACGGATCCTCATTGTAATGTAACAGAGCTAAACCTCACCGACACTGATATTGGAGATGCTGGTGTCACTGCAATTGCCGAGGCTCTTAAAGTAAATACAAGTATACAAAAGTTAAACCTCAACGACACAGATATTGGAGACGATGGTGCCACTGCAATTGCCGATGCTCTTACAGTAAATAGCAGTTTGAAAGAGATTGAGCTTGATTCAGATCCAGATACAGGATTCCAACAAATTAGTTGCTCTGGTGCCACTGCAATTGCTGAGGCCCTTAAAGAGAATAGCGCCTTGCAAAGCATTAGCCTTGGATATAATGAAATTGAAGATGATGGTGTCACTGCAATTGCTGAGGGCCTTGAAGAGAATAGCGCCTTGCAAAGAATTAGCCTTCGGAGAAATCAATTTGGGGAGCGTGGCGCCAGGGCATTTGCTGATGCTCTAATGAACAATGATAGCCTAGAAGATATTGATCTTGATCATAATGACATTGGTGACGCTGGCGCCAGTGCATTTGCTGATGCTCTTAAAGTTAACTGTAGTGTGACAAGGATGTCCTTTTTCAATAATGAAATTGGAGCTGCTGGCGCCAGTGCAATTGCAGAGGCCCTTAAAGTTAATGGAAATCTGAAGGAGATAGGCCTTGGCAATAATCGAATTGGAGTCGCTGGCGCCAGTGCATTTGCTGATGCTCTTAAAGTTAACTGTAGTGTGACAAGTATGTCCTTTTACAATAATGAAATTGGAGATGCTGGCGCCAGTGCAATTGCAGAGGCCCTTAAAGTTAATGGAAATCTGAAGGAGATAGGCCTTAGCAATAATCGAATTGGAGCCGCTGGCGCCACTGCATTTGCTGATGCGCTTAAAGTTAACAGCAGTGTGACAAAGATTTGCTTCTACGATAATCGAATTGGGGACGGTGGTGCCAGTGCAATTGCAGAGGCCCTTAAAGTTAATGGAAATCTTAAGGAGATAGAACTTTCCTACTCTGAAATTGGGGACGCTGGCGCCAGTGCAATTGCAGAGGCCCTTAAAGTTAATGGAAATCTGAAGGAGATACGCCTTTTCAGAAATCGAATTGGAGCCGTTGGCGCCAGTGCAATTTTAGAGGCTCTTGAAGTTAATTGTAGTGTGCAAAACTGCGAAATTGGTATTAGTGGTGAAATAAGACAGCGTTTAGAAGATAGTCTCTTTGCTAATTCATTTTGGAATGATTTTAAGGTTTTATTTCCGACTCCATTTGAACCTCTCGATTACCAAGAGAAGTCCTTATCTTTATTTGATTACCAACGGATATGTTTGTCTTTAAGAGAAATTTACTTAAAGATATTAGATTCCTATCCTGATTGCATATCTGAACAGGATTGGCAATCTGCGGGGATCTCTGAAAAAGTTTTAAAATTACGCACTCAAGTTAGTGTGGTAATCGAACAAGTAGCAAACTTGTCGTTGGCTGGTGACTGGGGTTCACAAGCGTATACGCATCAGGCTTTGAGACTGGCTATTGATTTACTTGGAGTTAAGTTAGAGCCTGACTCGCATCATGCCACACTTGAATTGTGTATTCGAAAGCTTCGTGGCATAGATGATAGCTCTTGGTATGATCTTGATCGGCCATCTTTGTATGTTCTTGATCGGCCATCTTTTTTAAGTTATCGATTGCTACTAAACGCTGCACGTAAAGTTGATCTGAGCCCCGCTTTAAAATCATTTGTTGCTACATTGCTCCCCAAACAGAACTACGACTCTATAGTCGCAGGACAGCTCATGGCAATACCAGAGATAATGGAATGCCTTGGGATGTCTCCTGTTCTTGCTGGAAATTCCGGGGCACCTGCTGCTGCAGCATCGTTGGATAGTGAAGACTCACCACCTGTGCTTATCGATTGCTATTTGTCTGAGGACAGCCAAGCCCCGGTATTGCAAGAAGCTAAAATTACTGAAGAAGGTCTTTTAGAATCATTGACTAAGTCAAGTACTGAATATAGCATTCTGGGAAAAAGAGATAATAGCATCTTCACTGACTCTAGTAAGCTGCCAGAAGCAAAAAAGCAGCATACTCCAACACCTTGATTATCAGGCATGAAAGTCCTAAAATACATAGGTATTGAGATGAAGTCTAATAGTTGACTATGTTTTCAGGAGCTCCCGGTGAATTAATTTGTAGCACCAATTTGGCTCTTGTAAAATTCAAGTGGGTAGGTAAGCAGAATTGAGTTTGGTAAAATCCAACCCACCTGTGATTAAGTAGATAATTGTTTTAAAATGCTTAGCCTTATAACCACGCGCTTTTCTTTT
>JAKFUY010000197.1 GCA_021732495.1 Legionellales bacterium
GGTTCGGGCCACCAGGACTTGGGAAAACCACCTTGGGGAATATTATTGCTCATGAGATGGGTGTCAATATTCGCCAAACCTCTGGCCCTGTATTGGAAAGACCAGGAGATGTGGCGGCCCTTTTAACGAATCTTCAAGCCAATGATGTCTTGTTTATTGATGAAATTCATCGATTAAGCCCTGTTATTGAAGAAATCCTCTATCCAGCCATGGAAGATTACAAGTTAGATATTATGATTGGTGAGGGGCCTGGGGCGAGAAGTATTAAATTAGATTTGCCTCCTTTTACTTTAATTGGTGCAACCACGCGTGCAGGATCTTTAACCTCACCTTTGCGCGATCGCTTTGGTATCGTTCAAAGATTGGATTTCTATAGCACTGAAAACTTGGTTAAGATCTTGACACGTTCAGCGCGTCTTCTCCAATTGCCTGCAAATGAATCAGGCATTTATGAAATAGCCAGACGTGCTCGAGGAACCCCCCGAATTGCAAATCGTTTATTACGAAGGGTTCGTGATTATGCCCAAGTCGAATCAGATGGCATCGTCACATTGGATATTGCTCAAAAGGCATTGCAAATGCTGGAAGTCGATACGGAAGGTTTTGATATGATGGACAGAAAGCTTTTATTGGCAATTGTCCAACGATTTGCTGGTGGCCCTGTGGGACTGGACAGTATGGCTGCAGCCATTGGTGAGGAAAAACATACTATTGAAGATGTTTTAGAGCCTTTTCTGATACAGCAGGGGTTTTTAATGCGCACCCCGAGAGGGCGTGTGGCTACTGAAAAAACCTATCAGCATTTGGGGCTTGAGAAGGTTCATGCATGAGTATGGATAGATGTGAATTTCGTGTCTATGTTGAAGATACTGATATGATGGGCATTGTCTATCATGCGAATTATCTTAAATTTTTTGAGCGCGCTCGAACAGAATGGTTGCGTAAACGTGAATTTTGCTTGAATAACATGACGAAAGATGATACATTTTTCGCAATTAAAAACATTGTGATTGATTATAAATCTCCAGCAATATTAGATGACATGTTAGGCGTAGAAACATCGGCTTTACGACAAGGTTTTTGTCAGATGCGGTTTTTACAAAAAATGTATCATCAGTCTGGGAAATTATTATCAGACATTGAGGTTGAAGTGGTTTGTGTCAATGGTAAAATGATGCCGAAAAGGCTTCCTAAAGAAATAAGAAAGGAGTTGGCAGTATGAGTGCACCGACAAGTGTTATTGGATATTTTTTGCAAGCGGGCTGGGTTGTCAAATCAGTCATGTTATTGTTGATGGCAGCGTCAATGTTATCTTGGACGCTTATTTTTCAGCGGATATGGTTTTTTAAGAAAAAACAAACGGACTACCAATCATTTACGCGTCGATTTTGGGGAAGTACTGATTTAAGTCGCTTATTTAATGATGTGGATAATAATGTTGAAACCCGATTGGGTGTGGCTGCTATTTTTCATTCTGGATTTAAAGAAGTATTGCGAATGTCACAATTGCAAGGTTCTCAAAATTTAAAGTCTATTGCACGTGCCATGCAAATTAGTTTTGCCAAAGAAGCCGAAGCGCTGGAAGAGCATTTAGGGGTTTTTGCTTCGATTGGTTCATTAGCGCCTTATATTGGTTTGTTTGGAACGGTTTGGGGGATTATGACATCGTTCCAGGCATTGGGTCAGGCTTCACAAGCCACTATTGCGATGGTTGCTCCAGGTATTGCTGAGGCACTGGTGGCTACTGCCATGGGGCTTTTTACTGCCATACCGGCTGTGATTGCCTATAATCGATTTACACAAAAGTGTCAGCATCTTTTAAATCGTTATAGTTTATTTCAAGATGAATTATTGGCCTTGATTCATCAACAAGTGAATAAGTAGCGAGGATACAGTATGAACTTAAATCAAAATCGAGGCCGACGTCAACAGCCCATTGCTGAAATCAATGTGGTGCCTTATATTGATGTGATGCTGGTATTGTTAGTCATTTTTATGATTACCGCACCTATCTTGAGTCAAGGTATTACCGTTGAGCTCCCTAAAGTGGCTTCTGAACAAGTCCCCCTTGCTGATAGGGAGCCGATTATTGTGTCAGTTAATCAACAGGGGCAGTTGTTTTTAAATGTCAGTGATAATCCCCAGTTTCCGATGGAGCCTAATGCCTTACAACTGAGAGTTGCCGCCGAGTTAGGTTTGGCAAAACAAAACAATCAAAAAATTAATGTGTTGGTGAAAGGGGACGCAGGTGTTCCTTATGGACAAGTGGTTACGGCAATGGGTTTGTTGAAAAACGCAGGTGCTGGACAAGTTGGATTAATGACTGACGATACTGCTGTTGAGGAGTCTGTATAATGTCGTTTTCCTATTTACGGTCAATGCTGGCGTCTATTGGTTTACATTCTGGCTTATTGTTAATGATGTTTTGGAACCCACAACATCCTCAGGCGGTGTTGGAGGCAAATACGCATTCCAAAGTTGCTGAACAATCAGCCACAGCTGCACCGATACAGGCTGTAGCCGTCGATGTCACAGAAGTGCAACAGGTCATGAAAAAGTTGCAGGCGCAAAAAGATGAGGCGAGACGCCAAGAAGTCTCAAGACAAAATCAATTGAATAAAGAAGCTCAAAAGGCAAAAGCTGCGAAAATAGCTGAAATGAAGGATTTGCAGGAACTGAAAAAGCAAGCCGATGATATGCGTATTCAGCAAAAAAAAATGAAGCTTGAAGCGGCCGCTCACTTGAAAAAAATAGAGCAAGAAAAACAATTGGCAGCAATGAAGCAAAAACAAGCTGTAGAAGTCAAACGATTGGAAAAACTAGCACATGATCATGAGGAGCAGCTACAAAAACAGCAAAAAGCCACTGCTGCTGCAAAACAGGTTCAAGATGTGGCAAATCAACAACGGATGGCGGGTGAGGTCGATCGTTATAAAGCCCTTATTTTAAATGCGATTCGTGATCGTTGGATTTTACCTGAGAATGTTGATCCTGGTTTATCCAGTCAATTTGTAATTCGATTAGCACCAACGGGCTCTGTATTAGATGTGCGGCTTGCTCGAAGCAGTGGTGACGCGCTTCTTGACCGTTCCGCCCAAGCTGCGATTTATAAGGCATCGCCATTACCAGTTCCTACCGATGTGGCTACATTTAATATGTTTAGAGAAATTAGTTTAACTGTTAGACCTAGTAATGCTAGGGGGTGAAAAAATGAAAAAATTTTTAACGCTGGTTTTAATTATCGCAAGCCCTGCAATATGGGCTATTGATTTAGAGTTAACCCAAGGTATCAATAGCGCAATTCCGTTGGCAATTGAAACGCAGAGTGCTGATAGTACTGCCGCTGAAGTGGCTTCTATTGTTCGCGGCGATTTTAATTTTTGTGGTCAATTTCGAGTCATAGAAATGGGTACCGGATCCATGGCTCAGCCTTGGGAGTCGTGGCAACGCGCTGGGGCTGATCATGTGGTCAATGTCAATGTCGTGCCTCAAGGCGGACAAAAATATTTAGTATCTTATGCCTTAAAAGATGTGGCCTTACGTGGACAAGCCAGTATTCATCAAGAATTTTCAGTTAATGCCAATCAAATTCGTGCAATCAGTCATCATATTTCCGATGAAGTGTATAAGCAGCTCACAGGCGTTCGCGGCATCTTTTCGACTAAGTTGGCTTACATTAAAGTACAACGCAGCCCGACACAAACACGATATGCTTTGGAGGTGTCCGATTTGGATGGTACCAACCCTCAGCAATTATTAGGATCTAGTGAACCAATTATGTCGCCCAATTGGTCCCCGGATGGTCGTGGCATTGCTTATGTATCTTTTGAAAACAAAAAAGCGCAAATCTATCAAGTTTCCGTAGAATCCGGTCAACGCCGTTTGATAACAGACTTTTCCGGAATCAATGGAGCACCTGCGTGGTCTCCAGATGGCCGGGAAATGGCGGTGGTTTTATCAAAAAATGGTAGTCCTAAAATCTATGCCGTTAATTTGTCCTCAGGTGCGATGCGACAAATGTCTTTTGGAGATTCAATTGATACTGAACCACGCTATAGTGCAGATGGTCATTCCTTAGTATTTACTTCAGGTCGTGGTGGAAATCCTCAGATTTATCGTATGTCGTTGGCTGACGGCTCAATTAGTCGTTTAACCTATGATGGAACCTATAATGCACGTGCTACTTTAACACCCAATAACCAAGATTTGGTGTTGATTCATCGTTTGGAAGATAAACGATTTAATATTGGCGTGCAGCATATGGGTGCCTCACAAATCATGTCTATAACCCATGGGGATATGGATGAGTCCCCCAGTATCGCGCCCAATGGCAAAATGGTGGTCTATGCTACTCAAATGGGGCATCAAGGGGTTTTGGCTATTTCATCGGTAGATGGTGCTATTCAAATCAAATTGCCTGCCCGTGATGGTGATGTACAAGAACCTGCGTGGTCGCCATTCATAGGATAAAGTCATTGATGAGGTTTTTTTGTTATGTGATGATGCTTGGTGTTTCAGGTTCCTTATTCGCTTGGAATGCCAATGGTCATGTCGTGATTTCACAACTGGCATATCAGGATCTTAGTCCTAAAACACAGCAATGGGTAACCTCACTTCTTGGACCAGACATGGATCTGGATCGTGCTTCAATCTGGATGGACCAAGTTAAGGGTGTACGTCAAATGCATCGCTGGCATTATGTCAATTTGCCCTATGGGGACAAACGTTATTTTCCTAAGCTTGATCCCATTAACGCGCTGGTAGCGATTGAATACTCACGGAAAACTCTAGCGAATAAAGATAGTAATCAAACGGACAAAAGATTGGCGTTACTGGTTCTCATCCATGTGATTGAGGATATTCATCAACCCATGCATACGATATCTTGGTATTCACGCAGCTATCCCTATGGTGATAAAGGTGGAAATGCTTGGCGCATGCGGTATGGTAATTTACATTCCTTTTGGGATTCTGCCGGAGGTTGGTTAAAAAGGTTCACCTGGAATCAAAAACCAGGCGTGGCTGAAAAACTTCAGGAGCTCAAGGGTTATCACTGTAATTGGCAACAGGTTAATTTAGATCCCAAACTATGGGTAGAACAATCCCATCAGCTCGCCATCAAATATGCCTATTTCCCACCGCGGCAGAAATACAAGTTTTTAAAATATACTCAAATTACCCAGCAAGTCGCGAAGCGTCAAATGCGCATTGCTGCCTGTCATTTGACAGCAATGCTTAACGCATTAGAAACTCAATGTCGCGGTGTTAGATAATGGCTTGGACTGTCAGTTGAAGAACAGCTGATACAATTAAAAAAATGACTACCGCCTTTTTTTGGACTCTCAGATGGCAGGATAACATGGGGTGTACCCATTTCAATTGATTTTGGGAGGTTCGGTTCTGGTTTAATTACCACATTTTCCAAATCTTTTAACGTATCTTCAAAAGACTTATCCGGACTCCAACGTGTTTTGACATATTGGTCAAGTCTTTCAATGGCACCAGAGACATCTGGACTTGTTAAGAATAGGTGCATGGTATTTTTATGTAGAGCCTTACATTCATACAATTGAACAAGAACATTATAAAAGTATTTTTTGTTATCCACATCATCGGTATTGAGGGTATTGATAAGTTGGTTGAAGGACTCGTTGATATCATCTGGGTTTTTATCCAACAAGGCTGTCAACTCCATCCAAAACTCAGCTTGGTTGGCATACTTTTGATAAGCTGGCTCCGCGTTGATGAATTGAAAAGTTGATTCCACTAAGCCCAATGGCTCTAGATGTAATAGGTGATCCCAGATCAGGACAAATGCTTCTGGTTTATCTTTAAATGGTAATAAATACCGGTAGGTGTCTAATGTGATGATTAACTTCTGAGGAATTGCCGACTGTAGTGTTTGGAAGTTTTCCACTTTGTCAAGTTCGTTACGCATATAGATATAGAGAATATCCATATTAAATAAAACGCGATCATCCTCTTTATCAAAGTAAATGTGGTGGGCTAAGAAAAACGGCATCAGTTGCGGTTCATCAATTAGTTTATACAATAAATCTTGATGGATATTGAGATGCTGAAGCCGGGCTAGATAAGGTTTGAGAGTGTTGCTGTTTTCGATAGTTCTCAAAACCGTGTTTTGGTTAAATTGTTTTTTGTCAAGAAGTAAATTGCAAAGGCTCCAAATATTGTCAATATGTTCAGCAGTGCTATCTACATTGGCATATTCTGAAAGAATATTTATTGCCAATGTTTTTAGTTTTTCATCGACATTTTCAATATCCCAAATCCTTTTTAATAACAAACTGACTTTTTTGATTTGATCGATGTTATCTACATTACCTAAAAATCTAGCAATAGGCTCAGGCAAGTTCTTACTTTTCAAATATTGAGAAAATTTCATAAAACTGTCATCACTCATTAATTGATTGACGATATGGGAATACTCTAGATTGTAATTGGTCCACAGTTCAATCAGTGGCTGGTAGTCGTGATTGGCAATATGCAAGGAATCATAAAGAAGATGACTGCTATAAATCATCCATCCGGTTAACAATCCCAGACCTAACAACGTACCTATAGAAAGAATGGTGGCAAAGGTATAAGAAGAAATTCCCAAGCTAAACCAAAATGTGGTCAAGAAATGGGGGTAAACTGACAAAATAATCGTATAGATTTCGCTGGTGATAACAGTCGTAATTACAGAGGTCATGAGCCAATGGGTATAATTCCAGTTTCTCCACCATAACTTGATCCAAGTTGCTTGTTCTGGATCATAATACTCATTCAAGGTGTTAACATTTTGCATCACAATCTCCTTATTAATTTATCCGGTATCATTAACATAACGGATAAATTGATAAAAAAAAACCCTAATATATATATTATTTAAAATTTTGTTAAAAAAGGGGTCTTTTTGTTATGAGTCATTACCTATTTGTAGTGTCTTTTTTTTATGTTAGACTTTAATGAACCAGGAATCTCCTAGAGTTGAATATGAGCGATAATGAAAATCCAAATCATGGGTCTTCAACCCAAGACCATGAATTGAATGAGATTGCTTTGCAACAAGGTATTCTCTATTTACAACAAACCCATGCATATTTTGAACTGAGGATTGAACATCCCAGTTTTGTTCTTACCGAGCAACCAGTGATCATTAAACCGGCACCCCTTGAGGATGATAAGCATCAGGTTGAGCATGTCTATTCCATTTTTGATTTTGGTGACCGTTTAATAACGAGCAAAGTCACAGAGCATCAAATTGAAAATCTATCGATGCTCAAAATGTTTTATACCATCGAAAAAATGGTTTTTATCATGCATGATAAAATCAGTAAAATAGATAGTGGCGGCTCAACGTCCGATGATAAGCAGAATGAATTTATGTTTTATTTAGATGGCCATATTCTCTGTTTAAGGAAAGCCTTTGAGGTGATTATCAATTTACCAGATAACTGGTTGGTCATGAATTTTGAGCCAGGGGAGTGGGGTAATTCCTATATTTCTGCACTACAACGCTTGAGAGAGCAAGGTTATCAATATCCGCCTCCAGCACCTCGAGATATCTATCGCCATGTACTCGGTAAAACGTCATCGAAGCCAAGACTCTCTTAGCCCTGCTTGTTTTTTTGATTTGCAGGTATTGATGCTCAAAAAAATGTGATATAGTTGGTGTTTAAGCTATATGAGCATATGGTTAAATTTTGTTTTGCAATTTAAATAATTGAAAATTTTGCAAGGATACTCTCAATGAATCATCAACGTCCGGTTAATTTAGATTTAACGACCATTCATTTTCCTGTAACTGCGATAATATCTATTATGCATCGTATATCAGGGATTGCGGTTTTTATTTTACTCCCCTTTATGCTGTACGTATTGCAGCAATCACTTCAATCACAAGAAAGTTTTAACATGCTTCAAGCATTTTTACATTATGCCTGGGTCAGGTTATTAGTATGGATCTTTGCTAGTGCATTGTTTTTCCATTTTATGGCTGGTGTCCGTCATATCATTGCTGATTTTGGTTATGGGGAAGAAATGGCAACAGGTCGAAAAACAGCAATTATTTTAATGGTGCTCACAGTTATTTCAACAATAGTTTTAGGAGCATGGATATGGTAGCCAATATCACAAGTTTAACCGGCAATGGATTAAAGGACTGGTTGATTCAAAGGGTAACAGCAGTGGTACTGGGTATTTATTTGGTTTTGATGCTGACTTACTTTTTAACGCATCATGGTCTAAATTATACTGAGTGGCATGCATTTTATCATCAAACCTATTTTCAAATTATCAATGTAATCATGATTGTGGCTTTATTGAAACATGCGTGGATTGGTTTGTGGACGGTGACTACCGACTATTTAAAATGTGCGATGGTTCGTGTCAGTATCCAAATGCTTATTTTATTTAGCTTATTGGGTTTATTGGTGTGGTTTTTAATGACGATATGGGGATAATAAATGACGACATTTCCTCGGCAAATATTTGATGCAGTAATTGTAGGTGCCGGCGGTGCCGGAATGCGAACTGCTTTGCAATTGGCCAATTCTGGACTTAAAGTGGCGCTGTTATCTAAAGTTTTTCCAACGCGCTCACATACTGTTTCTGCACAGGGAGGCATCACAGTAGCCCTTGGCAACTCGGATGAAGATGATTGGCGTTGGCATATGTATGATACGGTGAAAGGCGCTGATTATCTGGGTGATCAGGATAGTATCGAATATCTTTGTAAAACAGGCCCTGAAGTCGTATATGAATTGGAACATATGGGATTGCCTTTTTCACGTATGGACAATGGTAAAATTTATCAACGCCCATTTGGTGGTCAATCGAAGAACTTTGGTGGCGAACAAGCGGCTCGAACTGCTGCCGCAGCAGATAGAACCGGGCATGCCTTACTTCATACGCTCTACCAACAAAACATTAAAGCGAAAACTCATATATTCAGCGAGTGGTATGCCCTAGATTTTGTCATGAACGACGACGGGAATGTCTCAGGTGTTATGGCGATGTGTATTGAAACCGGTGAAGTGGTGTTTTTTCAATCACGTGTGTGTGTATTGGCCACAGGCGGAGCCGGTCGTATTTTTCAATCGACCACCAATGCCTATATCAATACCGGCGATGGTTTTGGTATGGCATTAAGAGCAGGTCTTCCGCTCCAAGATATGGAAATGTGGCAATTCCATCCCACAGGCATTGCTGCTGCTGGTACCCTGGTAACGGAAGGGTGTCGTGGTGAGGGTGGCTTTTTAATTAACAAAGATGGTGAACGTTTTATGGAGCGTTATGCGCCTCATGTCAAAGACTTAGCCTCGCGAGACGTGGTTGCACGTTCAATCGCGCTTGAAATACGCGCCGGTCGTGGTTTTATTGAACCGTATGGCGTGCCACATGTGAAATTAAAGCTCGATCATTTGGGTGCTGACGTCATTATGTCACGCCTGCCTGGAATTCGAGAGCTATCGATGGAATTTGCCGGTGTTGATCCGATTAAAGATCCAATACCTGTCGTTCCAACTTGCCATTATAGTATGGGAGGAATACCCACGAATGTGCATGGCCAAGTTATTACCAAATCTCATGGTAAAGAGATTGTGGTTGAAGGAGTCTATGCCGTTGGGGAGTGTGCTTGTGTATCCGTGCATGGAGCTAATCGCTTAGGCGGAAACTCATTACTCGATTTGGTTGTTTTTGGTCGTTCAGCGGGTTTGTGCATTGAATCGCAATGGCATGCCAATCAACTTCCAGAACTTAAAGAAGTTACCGATGAGGATTTAGAAATTGCTATGGCACGTTATCGCCGTTGGGATGATTCTAAAGAGGGCGACTCCGTTGCTACATTGAAAGCTGAAATGCAACAAATCATGCAAGATGACTTTGGTGTATTTCGTACCGGCGAGGTTATGGAACAAGGGATGAAGCGTCTAGATAGTCTCCGTGACCGATTGGCTAATGCCTATCTTGGAGATAAAAGCCATGTATTCAATACAGCACGTGTGGCAGCATTAGAACTTGATAACTTGATGGCAACTGCCTATGCCACAGCAAAATCAGCATTGACAAGAACTGAAAGTCGAGGTGCGCATAGCCGTGAAGATTTTACGAAACGAGATGACGCAACCTGGATTAAGCATATCATCTATTTTATGGCCGATGACGCCATCGATTTTCGACCAGTGAATATGCAACCCAAAAACGTACCGCCTTTTGAACCGAAAGAGCGCGTTTACTAGAAGGACTATTGAGATGGGAAAACATCAAACTGTTAATGTATCTGTGTATCGATATAACCCTGAAGTAGATACCAAACCGTATATGCAAGAATATAAACTGCAAATTGAAGCGGGGTCGGATCCGAAGCTATTATGGTTACTCGAGCGTATTAAAGCTGAACAGGATTCTACCTTATCGTTTAGACGATCTTGTCGTGAGGGGGTATGTGGTTCAGATGGTATGAATATTAATGGCACCAATGGCCTGGCATGTATTACTCCTTTATCGAAACATAACACGATGGATGTTGTATTGCGGCCACTACCTGGTTTTCCAGTCATTCGTGATTTGGTTGTGGATATGAAACAATTTTATAAACAATATGAAAGAATTGATCCCTATTTGCAAAATGACGAACCCCAGCCTGTTAAGGAACGCTTACAATCTCCAGAGGATAGAGCTAAATTAGATGGTTTGTATGAGTGCATTTTATGCGCTTGTTGTACCAGTTCATGTCCATCATTTTGGTGGAATCCCGATAAATTTGTAGGTCCTGCAGGTTTATTACAAGCATGGCGATTTTTAGCGGATAGTCGCGACACTGCTACAGTTAAACGTTTAGCAGGATTACAAGATCCGTTTAGTGTTTTTAGATGTCGAAGCATTATGAATTGTGCCAATGTGTGCCCTAAAAAATTAAACCCCACCGCAGCCATTGGTGAAATACGTAAATTAATGATTCAGAAACAAACCTGATATTGGAGTAGATGTGATGAGTAGTATGCAGGATCTATGGAACACCAGTTATTTATCTGGCAATAACATGGCGTATATTGGTGGTCTTTATGAAGATTATTTAACCAATCCTGAGAGTATTCCTAAAGACTGGAAACAGTTTTTTGACGATATGAAGTCTAAAACCAACAGTGATGTCTCTTATCGAGATATTGAGGATTATTTTAGACATTTAACCAACCACAAAAGAACGGGGAACACTGCAGTTTCTGTTGCGCCGAATGCGAAACAAGCTCAGGTGGTTGATTTGGTTTATGCGTATCGATGCTATGGCCATTTAATGGCGCGTACTAATCCCATTGATAGCACGATTCCTGAAAATGTCCCTTATCTAAGTCTAGAGTTTCACGGCCTTTCCGCCAATGATCCCGAATCATATTATGTGAGTGATTCATTATCAAAACAGGCTGTGCAATTAAAAGAGCTGCAGACTATTTTACAACAGACCTATTGTGGAAGTATTGGTCTTGAGTATATGGATATCACTGATGAGAATCAAAAAAAATGGTGGCAGGAAAAGATTGAAAGCAAACGGGGCAGAAGAACCTTTTCCCCTCAAGAAAAACAAGAAATTCTAGAAGAATTGGTAGCTGCAGATGGTTTTGAACGTTATTTGCATACACGATTTGTTGGGCAGAAACGCTTTTCATTGGAAGGTAGTGATGCATTAATACCGATGTTATCTAAGATTATGCGCCGTTCTTGCAATTATAAAGTAGAAGAAGTCTTGATTGGTATGGCACATCGGGGTCGTCTCAATGTCCTTATCAATATTTTAGGTAAATCCCCTAAGGCCTTGTTTGAAGAGTTCGAAGGCAATCGACAGGCAGATAGAACCGGTGATGTTAAATATCATATGGGTTTTTCTTCTAAACTCGCCATGGGTGAACAACAATCTATTTATGCTTTTTTAGCTTTTAATCCCTCGCATTTAGAAATTATTGGTCCAGTGGTCGAAGGTGCTGCGCGTGCTCGTTTAACCATTCGTGATGATCTTGAGGAAAAAAATACTGTACTGCCTGTGGTTATTCACGGTGATTCTGCGTTTATTGGACAGGGTGTGGTTCAAGAGACATTTAACTTTTCACAAACACCCGGATATTCCACAGGTGGAACCGTTCATATCGTTGTCAACAATCAAATTGGATTCACTACCAGCGATCCGCACGATTCACGATCATCAAACTATTGCACAGATATTGCAAAAATGATTCAGGCGCCTGTACTTCATGTCAATGCTGATGATCCAGAAGCTGTAATATTTGCAACCGAACTGGCACTGGATTACCGTATGCAGTTTCATCGAGATGTAGTCATTGATTTAGTATGCTACCGTCGACAAGGGCATAATGAGGCCGATGAGCCTGCAATTACCCAGCCGCTCATGTACAAAATTATACGTTCCCATCCTGTTGTACGTGATATCTATGCAAAACAATTGCAAAACGATAATGTCATTGATGAAGCCTGGTACCTCCATTCGGTCGAAGCCTACCGAAATAAAATGGATAAAGGAGAACCATTAGTTCCTTTATCACCCATAGAGACACATTTTCGCTATGGTATTAACTGGAAGCAATATCAGGGAACAGAATGGACTCAGAAGGTTTCCACTGGGGTAAATGCAAAGACATTACTATCTTATATGGAACAATTGTCTAGTGTGCCCGACGGTTTTGTTATTCAC
>JAKFUY010000077.1 GCA_021732495.1 Legionellales bacterium
GTAGTGATCGATGCTGGTTAATTCATTTAAATTCCATTGATCGGTAAACGGCACAAAATGAATGCCTTGTGAAAACACATTCGGATCGGATAGTAAAGTCCATATAGATTGATGTATTCGAATATCTAACTTCAAATTATTAATTTCTTTTTGGATATCATGAATTAAGCCATCAACCTTAAGTAAAGTGACTTCGCAATTCAGTTTACGCTCGATAAGAGCCTGCTTTTTATCTTGTAAATCTTTAAATACAGTTTGGTAATTAGGTGAATTAACATCTTTACCAGTCGATTGAACAATTTTTTCAATATTGTCTATGGCGTTGTTTCTGTATTGGATACATTGTACTTTAGACTTTTTTAATACTTCGAGTTTTGCGATCATCTTTTTTAGGCCTGTAGGCCCATATAATTTACTCTGTAATTGCGTAGATATCGATTGGATTTGCAATTGTTCTTGGATGTCATCAGCCCAAATTTGATTTGAAAATAGTATCATCAAGCTACAAAAAATAATTTCTCGAATTTTCATCAAAATATCCAGAACTTGGATCACCTGTTTTAATAATAGATGCTATTTATCAATTTCTCAAATTTACAGTTTTTTTTAGAAAAGTATTCGAGTGTAATGGGTGTTCTAAATGTCACATCACCTTGAAAAAGGGGCATGCCTATGATAGGGTGAACCATAAATTTTTATTATATGGAAATAGTAATCAATGCTTGATTTGAAAAATATTTATTTGAAAAGGGCATCTTCATTTTGTTTGTTTTTACTCTGCTCATCTATTGTTAATGTTGCTTTCTCCTTGCAAAGTTTTTTAAACGATGACATTAAAAAAAAATTCGATCACCTTCAGACGGGTTTTATCTACAGTAATATTACTTTTAATTTTGATTCAGTTGCATCGGAAAATTCTAATAAATTTAAAGGCAATACCAACATCGAGGCAGTGTACGCGGGTAATATCCAATTGACTGATGATTTAACGTGGGGGCTTACCTATTTTAATGTTAAAACCAATGTGGATTCTAATGTGAAATTGGGTAAGACAACGATTGACACCAAACAAACGATTTTCAACAACAGTATTTATGGTCACATCCTTTCAACGTATAAAGAACATTTTTTCTTTGATGTGGGGGCCGCCTACGGTCGTAACATCATTAGCACCAATTCTACGATTACTGTCGTGAATAACGGCTATACCGATACTCAAAACAATAATTGGTTTACGCAGTTCTCAAGTGTATACAATAACACTTGGAGAAACTTAACGTATACATTTAATGCTGGGATTCTATACAGTGAAGTTGATGCCGGCAGCTATAACTTTTACTATACAACACAAGATTCACCTCCCGCTTTTGTCGCTGCATTAATTACACGAACCATCTTTGTCAGCGAAGGTTTTGAGTTTGGTTATAAAACAGAAAACAACGGATTAACTTTCACACCATTTATCAATGCTGGATTGGTCCAAATTCCTGTTTATGCGACAAGTCGCAATACAACGCCTGTTATCAATGGCAGTTTGCCGCAGCTTTCTGTTCGTCAAAATGGGTATCGAGCCGGCACTGGTGTGAATTTGGTACATGACAAATTTATGATTCGGGTTGAGGAAGTTTATTATAATGCTGGAAATGTCTTCCAAAGTTATCAAACTGTTGCCAACCTAAAATACTTGTTTGATTAAAGACTTAATGGATGAACTTGTCAACTCTCAGGGATATTACAATGAATAAATTTAATATAAAAAAGATATGCGCCATTTTTTTATGTATATCTAGTTTTACAGCTATCGCAGATAGTAAGCTTACGATAGTACCACTATTGGACAATGTACTTGAAATCCCAAAAAATGAACACCGTTTAATGGCGTATCAGGTCACCAATCATGACAATATTGATCACAGTTTTCAGCTTAAACCCATAGCAGGTGTCACACAGCTTAATAAAAACCCAAACGATTGCCAATTTCATCAGGTTTTACAAGCCAATCAATCCTGTATTTTAAAATTAAACGTTTCTGGAACCAGTAAAAACCAATTAAAGCTCGATGGCCCGGCACTATGTGATAATCAATTTTCCAACTGTATCAAACCCAAAAAAGAACATCGCTTGACTGTTGAACGTGTTCCAGAAGGTACACCGATGATCTCAGTGTCAGTATCAAGACCGCACGCAGTCCTTGGAAAAATAAATCCTAATTTCTCAGCACAGTCTTGTAGACACCCCAAACCCAGAGTAAGGGGTGAGCTTGCCGCACAACCAGTCTGTGGTTTACAACTGTTTGTCAATGACGCTTTTAACAAAACCCCGAGTTTTCTTGCTGCCACCAATCCTACTTTAGATTCCCCAATTTATCTTCAGGAGCCCAGTTTCCCCTCCGGTAGTAATATTACATTAGTGTCTAGAGAGGATTCTCATGTGTGGGGGTTTGATGGTGATAATGCTCCTCTTGCTTGTCAGTGGTATGATGAAGCCACTATTGATGGGGCTGTCTACTACGTTCTTCCTGCTCAAGCATCATGTGCTTTTTATTATACAAGTACTTCCGCCACGACAACGCCAGTTAGTGGAGCATTCAATTACGTATATGGCCAATATAATACTCGCGGAAGACTTCCCATTATCGCGTTTGTTTTTAATCTAGGTAGTTCTTATCCCTGTTCATGCACCAACGCAAATACCAGTAGCTGTTCATGTACCCCAGATAGCACACTTGCAACACTTCCAGCTCCTGTAAATGAACCTGAAAATACCGTGTTTGAATTTACTTCGATCCTAGCTGGAGTAACGACTTTTTGGGGGTTCTTTAAATATTAATGCTTTCGTTTACATGCTGTGCATAGAATGAATAATATTACAAACAGATATTCATTCATCTTTTTCTTCATTATTAAGGAACGATTATGAAAAAATTAATTTGTTTTTTACTTATTATTAGTGCGTGGCAGGTCATGGCCGCTTCTACAGAAAATAAAGGCTCTCCCATGCTTTCTATAGGGAAAAAAAGAATAGCAGGGAAAAAAAGAATAGCAGAGAAAAAAAGAATAGCAGAGAGTAGAGGAGCTGGAAAACATGGATCAGGAGGTGGGGCGCCTTCATCACGGTCTAACCAATCTTCTAACAAACAGCAGGGCGCAGGAAGTACTTCAGGAGGAGCTGCTGTTAGCGTTGTTCAAACTGCAGTATCCCCAGTTGCAAGTTCAGCCTCTAGTATTGGAGCAGCTGTAGAAGGGCTATCCCCCGATTTTGCAATCTGTGATGTAATATTTTGACAATGCGCATCAATACAATGAAATTTTTAGGTTGATGTTCGTGTGTTTTTTTGAAGATGATATTTTGCTTATGATATATTTCTGATGTTCAAATTAAAAATCTCAAGTTCCTATCGTTTTCTCTTACACTTGGTTTTTGTAGGGTTGAAATAATCGGTAGAGTGGCTAATTAAAAGGTGCTATCATAATGAATAGGTTGAAAGTTAAAAAAATGGTCGCCTTTTTACTGTTTTTGTTAAGTTTCACATCTATTGCCGCTGGTAAACTGACAATAGAGCCCATATTAGATAATGTGCTTGAAATCCCAAAAAATGAACATCGTTTAATGACGTATCAGGTCACCAATCATGATAATATTAACCACAGCTTCCAACTTAAACCCATAACAGGTGTCACACAGCTTTATGACAATCCAAACGATTGCCAATTTCATCAGGTATTACAAGCCAATCAATCCTGTATTTTAAAATTGAGCGTTTCTGGTACCAGTAAAGACCAATTAAAGCTCGATGGTCCGGCACTCTGTGATAAAGATTATTCTAACTGTATCAAACCCAAAAACGCAGATAAAATGACTGTAGAGCGAGTTTCAGATGACACACCGATGCTCTCGGTTTCAGGTAAACCTCATTTCAAAACGCAGTCTTGTCGGCGACCTCAGCGTATGTCGCGTGGAGGATTGACTGCGTCATCATCTTGTACTGTGCAACTGTTTACCAATGATAGTACTACGGGATTCATAAATACTCTAACAGTTACAAATCCTTACCCGGTGAGTAGCGGTAGGAAGGTCTATCTTTCGCAAACCGATATTCCTGGGAGTGCGTATTTAATCTCTAGTTCTTCTTGTTTAAATTTAAATTCGGATCAATATGGTTACTATCTTAATCCTCAACAATCATGTAGTTATGATTTTCAAGGAAATTGTTCAAGCTTGGATAATCAGGGAAATTGTTTGGATTCCTTGGATAGTTCAACTGCATACATTCGTTATTTTATCATAAACGCCAGTGGACAGCCCCTATCTAATCTATTTCCCTTGGCAGTGCTTATTTTTGGGCAAGGTTCTTATTATCCGTGTTCTTGTTCTTTTCCCCCGGCTGATTTTGACTGCAATTGCGCTGGCGGGGACCCCATTTCTTCCTTGCCACAAACTGACCCAAATTATCCTTGTGCTTTTACATTTCAAACCAATGCGCAGGGAGGAAACTTTTTGACATGGGGCATCAATTGTAGTTAGAGCATTTTTAATTATTGAGATATTTATGAAAAAATTGATTACCATGGTACTTTTTTTCAGTCTGGGCCAGGTGCTGGCTCAGGCTACTGAAAATTTAGATTTGAAAATCAAATCGAAAAAAAATGCGTCCCCATACAAAAAAAGTAACCCAGGGTTATCCCCTCCAAAGAGAACCGCTGAATTTAAAAGTCCTGGAAAACAGTCCGGTGGCGCACCATCTTCGTCAGCTCCAAAAGGGTTGACGCAATCTAAAACTAAGGGGGATAGTGGTAATTCTGGTGATGTCCAGACAGCGGATGGTGTAGATTCTTTAGGACTTATTGAAACTGCAGTCGTTCCAGTCGCCAGCTCAATTGGTAACTTGGATATTATCCCCCCTGAAGTCGATTTTTTTTGTACGGAAACAATAGGGCTTATTGGCTGATGATGTTGTTATCTCAATCCTGTAGCGGAAATGCCTTATTGAAAAGATCCAATGAGCTGGATGTCCATACCCTCATTTGATTTTTTTTGCTGCGAAAATAAAACCATAGCATGGGTAAAATCAAACAATTGCAGCCCAGAATAAATGCAATTTTATATTCTGTTTGTTGGTGAAAAGCCAATAGGAGAAGAAAGAGTACCATGCAGACAATCGCTATGAGCGGTGTTATTGGTGATAAGGGTGTTGCATACTTCAAATCTTTAATGCTATAGCCACGTTTGATAATTTCTTTTCGAAAATTAATCTGCGCCCAGCATATAGCAATCCAAGCAAATGTTCCTGTAAAACCTGACACTAATAACAAAGCAATATATAAATTGGATTGCCCATACAAAAAGGTCATTAATAATAATGTCCAAATCGTAAAAATGGTAAGAAGGCCGGCATATTGTGGGACAGCGTTGTGATTGAGTTTGCTTAATTGCGCTGGTGCCATCCCTAAGCGGCTTAACGCACTTAATGAGCGTATTGTGCCATAAATACCGGAGTTCGAAGATGAAATGGCAGCAGCCAAGGTCACAAAGCTGACCCCTGTGGCAAGGGTATTTAAATGATACATTTTTAGTGCTTCAGCAAAAACAGAATTACGTGTGGATGCCAGTTCCCATGGGAAAATCAGCATCAGACAAATAACAGGTAAGATATAAATTAATAAAATTCTAAATGTCACACTTTTGATAGCCTGAGGTATCATCCGTTGTGGATCGATTGATTCACCAGCTGTAATACCTATGATTTCTGAACCTTGATAGTTGACTAAAAGCAATACCATACCAGAGAAAAAGGGGAGCCAACCATTGGGAAATAATCCACCATGATCGTAGATGTATTTGGTTTTTAAAATACCATGGGTATTATTAGGAATGATATTTAAGAAGATCAATATTGCGATGATAGAGAAAATAAAGAGACAGGAGATTTTAATTAAAGATAACCAAAATTCAATTTCACCGAAAGTACCCACTTGAGATAGGTTAATATAGGTTATCATCAATCCAAAAAGCACAGCCCAGACATAGCCATTAATATGCGTGAAAAACTGCATAATGATACCACCTGCCAAACACTCAGCTGGAATATAGACCACCCAACTTATCCAATAAGCCCAGCCCACACCACAAGCCAATGAGGGTGAAATAAAATCTGCTGTATAATTGATAAATGAACCGCCGATGGGTATAGTGACAGCGAGTTCACCAAGGCATTGCATGGTGACTAAAATAATAAGGCCTGTCAGAATATAGGCTATAAAAATTGATGGGCCAATTTGATTGATAAGCGCCCCTGTACCTAGGAAATAGCCAGAACCAATGATTCCACCTAATGAAATCAGTTGAATATGACGAGATTTAAGAGCTCTTCTGAACTCTCCGGGTGCGGGATTATTAATATTATTTTTCACTAATATATAAAATGAGGGTAAACTTTTTTGATTTTACTTAATCTTCCATATTTGTCTATAGCATATTTTATTAATCATTAAAAAAACCTGTTTTTAGCTTTTTAGTTCTGTGCTCAAAAATCCTTCCCAACAAGAGAGATAGTTTTTTTGAAACTCAGGGGACTTTAGGGCATCCTCGGTTACAAGCCAGATTTGATTTGATTCCAGCATAAATGCTAGACCATTATCAATAGGGACAGGTTTTTCCTGACGTTTAATTTCTTGCGACCAGCTTTTTTGATCCGGGCCATGTGGTGTCATGGCATTATGAATACTGACGCCACCTGGGCTAAAACCTTCATTTTTAGCATCATACTGCCCCTCAATGAGCCCCATGAGTTCGTTCATGACATTGCGGTGGAAATAAGGAAGGCGAAAGGTATTTTCTGCTACAGACCATCGATGTGGGAAAACCACAAAATCGAGATTGGCAATACCATGGATTTCACTCTCTGAGGTCAAAACCGTATTGATTGACGGATCGGGGTGGTCATAACTGACGGTATTTATAGTATTAAAATGAGATAAATCATATCGATAGGGGGCATAATTACCTTGCCATGCGACCACATCTAATAGAGAGGAATGTACCACTCGCTCCCAAATGACGCCTTGGGATTTCACAAATTGAACCTCATTTTCTTTTTGAGTTTCAAAGGAGGCTTGAGGATACTCAAAATGTCTGGGATGGGCCAGACCATTTGCGCCGATAACTCCAAGTTCAGGCAATTGAAAAGGCAGTCCACCATTTTCAGCAACATAGCCTTTAGCCGTTTTTGATAAAAGCACCATCCGAAAGCTAATTCCTCGTGGAATGACAATGATTTGATTGGGCTTGGCTTTTAAACTACCCAGTTCAGTTTGTAATTCAATTTCACCATCGTAGGGAATAAATAACATTTCTGCATCATAATTACCAAAATAACTGTGATGCATCGATTGGTCACAATGGTACCAGTAGACATGATTTTGATTGCCACTACTGGCAATATGGAATACCCCATCCAATAAGGTACTAAATTCAATGAGGTGGGATTTGGGTGTCCATCGCATCGGATTTGGAGGAGTGGGGGAGTGTAATTTGCTTAACCATTGTATTGATGATTTTTGAAAATGAGTCGTATGGGAAACGGATGGATTTAATCGATAAACCCATGTTTTTAAATTGCGGTGTCGAGGACGCGTGAATGAAGATCCACTAATTTGCTCAGCGTAAAGATTGTGGTTTGGATTTTTTGGGGAATTTTGCTCTGTAGGAAGGGCACCTTCGATCGCTTCGGTACAAAAATAGTTACCAAATCCCTGATTCATTGACTTTATCCTTATAAATTTTTATAGCTAGGTGTCCACTATCATTTAAATATATAGTATTCTTTATTAAAAATATATTTAATCCTTTTATTGGAGCAGAGGTTAGCAATGGCAGGTCATAGTAAATGGGCAAACATTAAATTTCGAAAAAGTGTTCAGGATGCTAAACGTGGTAAAATTTTTACAAAACTAATTCGTGAAATCACTGTAGCTGCTCGTATAGCCGGTGCAGATGAAAGTTCAAATTCAAGGCTAAGAGATGTCATCAATAAAGCGCTAAAGGCCAATATGAAACGCGATACCATCGATAATGCCGTAAAAAGAGGGGTTGGTGGTTTAGATGGTGCGCATATGGTAGAAATGCGCTATGAAGGCTATGGTCCAGGCGGTATTGCTATTTTAGTAGATTGCTTATCTGATAATAAAAATCGAACCGTTTCAGAAGTTCGCCATTGTTTTACAAAATATGCTGGAAACTTAGGCACTGATGGCTCAGTGTCTTATTTATTCAATAAACAAGGTGAAATCATTATCGAGGCTTGCGACAATCAAGAGCAATTAATGGAAATGTTAATTGATGCGGGCGTGGATGATATTATAGAAATGGATGATCATCTGCTGTGTATTACGCAATCAGAAGACTACCATCGTATTTTAGGTGTATTGAATGAACAGCATATTGAAATTGAACAATCTCAATTGGCAATGCGTGCTGAAAATTTAATAGCTGTGGAAGGAGATGCCGTCCAGACACTTGAAAAGTTGATTGATGCGCTGGAAGATTTAGATGATGTTCAGGAGGTTTATTATAATGCAGAGTTTCACTAATTTATGACGATTATTCTAGGCATTGATCCCGGTTCGAGAGTAACAGGTTTTGGAGTCATTCATACCCGGATGGGATCAAAAGAGTTTGGTTATATTAGTAGTGGATGTATACGTACCGCTTCTGAAACCACCATGACTCGCCGCCTCGGTATGATTTATGAAGGGATTCGTGAGATAATCGAAACCCATCGCCCTGATGAGGTTGCTATTGAACAAGTTTTTTTAAAACACAATGTTCTCAGTGCCTTAAAGTTAGGTCATGCAAGAGGTGCTGCAATGGTATCTTGTGCCCAATTTAATTTAAATGTTGCTGAGTATTCTCCTCGTTCAGTAAAACAAGCCGTGGTTGGGTTTGGAGGTGCTGAAAAATCACAAGTTCAGAAAATGATTATGGAGCTTTTAAAATTGAATCGACAACCCCCATCAGATGCTGCTGATGCACTTGCAATAGCAGTGTGTCATGGTTTTCATGCAGCCATGAATTTTTACAAGGAGCGCTGCTAAATGATTGCTTGGCTTGCAGGAAAAGTCATCGATACGTCGATGCAAAATTGTGTGGTACTCGATGTCAATGGAGTCGGTTACGCCGTTGAGGTCACTCTACCCACGCAAGCAATATTGTCTACTGAAAAACAAACTGTCAATATGTTTATTCACACGAGTGTAAGAGAAGATGCTATTAATCTCTATGGCTTCCTAGAGCAAGAGGAAAGAGCTTTATTTCGCTCATTAATTAAAGTCAATGGCATTGGTCCAAAATCTGCCATAGCTATTTTGTCTTCAATGAGCCCGAGTATGTTTATTCAATGCATTCAAATGCAAGATAAAACGACTTTGACAAAATTACCCGGTGTTGGCAAAAAAACAGCAGAAAGAATGTTGATTGAATTGCAAGATATACTGAAAAATAGCTTTATGGTGGGTGCAAATTTACCTCAGGTGCCGATGAGTTTAAGTGCTATGGGTGAGGCGGTCTCTGCACTCGAAGCATTGGGATATAAATACCAACAAGCATTTGATACGGTACAAAAATTAGATCATGAGCAACAAGATGCCCAGAGCCTCATTAAGTCTGCATTGAAAATCCTAGCAAAATACTAAATACCTACCCAGCATAGGGCCTTCGGGACACTGACAACTTGAAATCAATTCTGGGTTCGTGTGATAAGTATCCATGCATTCAGATTGACTAATTCTGGGGGAGCATGACAAATCATAAAATCTTTCCTAAGCGGCTTACTTTGCATCCTTTTTATAAGCGTATGATGGGCATGATATGATGTTGCGCGAACAGAAATAGCGTGCTTTAGAGAAAAGCATTTTTATTGACTTTGTTGAGTTAATATTGGTCTGTTGGGTTTTTTTATGATATAATTTTTCTGTTATTTATTTCTGGAAATTATTTCATGATAATATTATGCATGCCTGAAGCACTAACGTTTTTTCAAAACGACAAAAAAGGACCCGCCACTCAACAAAGGATAAAAAATTGGTTAGAGGCGACTGAACTTTTTCCAGGAAAGCCATGTATGCCAGGTCAAGTTGAACATTTTCGTTTTACTGAAACTGAGCTCCAAAGTGTATTGGTTATTAATTGGGTCGGTTTTCGAATCAATGCCGCTGGTCGATTAATTGGTGCTGTGGTTAATGTTCCAGGTGTTGGACTTTGTTTTTTTGCTTTAGATTTGACAGAAACCCATGATTATCAAAAAACGCTTGTCGAAAACAAATCTAAAAGACAAGGTTATTTACAAGATATAACGACTTTGTTGAGCCAAGGTGGTTCAATTGCGGCAGCAAGCTCATCCTCATCCTCTGCAGCTGCAGCATCGGGTGCTTCAGCTGATACCCCTCATTCGTTTAAACGCATGGTGCAGCATGGAAGGACTTGGTTGTCCCCTGATATAACCCAACTGGAACTGATGGATTTGCCAATCCATCAAGGCGCGTTATGTTTTGCTCCTCCCGGTGCCGGAAAAACGATGATAGCTGTTCAGCGCGCTATAGCTTATGCAAAAAAAGGTTTAAGAGTGTTGGTGTACTCCCCAACGCAACTGCTTGCCGAAGCCCTGAGAAAAGAGTTTAAAGAGCAGGGGGTTGCTGACCAGGTGAGTGTTCTAACATTTGAAGATGTATTGATGTTATTAGGGGAGACCCAAGGACAGAAGAGGCTTGTTGATTTTGAGTTTTTTACGCAATGGTGCGCAAAACGACCTGAAATTTTAGATAAACAAAATAGTCAAAAAAAAATGTCTTTCAACACTGCGTTGACAGTAGGGGAATCATTGCTATGGCAAGAGTTTGAAAATGTATTTATGCAGACACCCCATTGGCGAAGTCCATCAGACGCGTATTTGTCAGAATCACAGTATTGTGAATTAGGTGCAAAACAATCCAGAAGTCCCCAAGACCAACGGGCTAATATTTATCAATCGGTATTCGTACCATTTTTAGAAGATATTAAAGCTGACTCCACGCTTTATTATCCCCCCCTTGTAGCACATAAGCTTTCTTTAACAGAGCCGTCTGCAGCTTTGAAATTTGATGCGCTGGTGCTAGATGAAGTACAAAAAGTACATCCCTGGGTGAGCACTTATTTTTTAAAATTATTGAATCAACCACTTGCAGCTGGTCAGTTTTTTATATGTGGCGATGCTCATCAAGGAGTGGAGTGTCAGCAGTTGCGCTTAGCAGAAACCTTGAAAAACTATCTTGACGGCCAAAATGCCAAGTTCTCGGTTCATCATTTATCAGTGAATCACCGAAGCTCACAAGCAGTGACACGCGTGGTATTGCAAACCCATGCCATTGAGATGGAACTTCTAGGCTCAATAGAGCGAGCAACCCACCAATGTGCTGCAGTCAATGAAGATAGGCCAGAGGGGAGTGTTGAGATACTTTCTTTCAATGCTGAACTTAAAGAGAGAATTGAGTTAGATGCCGAGGCTTATGTATTAATCCCGGATGAAAGCTGTCGAGAAGCAGCTGTGGTCAGCAGGTCAAGTTGTCAGTCTTCGTGAATTCTTTGGGCTTTCAGCTAAAACCGTTGTGATGTATGGCTTTAGCGACCACTTTTGCAAGCAATTAGAGTCGATTGGTAAGTCTTTTTCTAAAGATAAAGCCCTTCCTGATTGGAATAAACCAAGCCAGTATGCGAGAAAAGATAATGATAATTTGAAACGCCAGTGTTTTCACTCTATTTATACAGCAGCTTCTCGAGCAGAGCTTGCGCTTATTATTGTCGATACGACGGTCGAAACGAAATCTTGTTTTCTTGGTCGGATAGTTGAGTGTAGTGGCCGAGCTGCGGCTGCCGCTGCCGCTGCCGCACCTGCTGCCGTGCAAAAATCAACACCTCCGGAGTGGTTTGAACGGGCTTTTAAAGACTTCTCAAATAATTTGATTGATAATGCACGAGCTATTTTGTCAGATGAAATCAAAATGGGATATAATGACCCCAACAATTTAGACCACAAAAATTTAAAAATTTAGGAGATAATAGCCTCTACTTTGGAGGTTAACATGGCAAAGAATAAAAAGTGGTCATCGGCAGCTAAATTTGAGATAGCACTGC
>JAKFUY010000092.1 GCA_021732495.1 Legionellales bacterium
TGATGATGGGTTAATAATACATGGGACAGTTTTAAATTACGTTGTTGAGCAAAGGTAATCACCGGTTTTGCGTCACCAGGATCGACACAACAGAAAAAATTTTGCATCGGCTGTTTTATCGCCCAAATATAATTGTCTGACAATGCAGGAATCGGATAGATATGTAAATCGTATTGATGTTTCACGTGAAACAATTCTCTCCCCTTCTTTGAACAGCATTGCTAAATGGTTTCACGTGAAACCACTGTTATTGTTATAATGATTGTAACTGTAACGATGATGTTTTGGAATGGTTGCGTATCCGTCTGTGACGCACTAAACTATATTTTTTTCTATAGGATTTTAATGTCAAAAGCTATTTTTTGGTTTAGGCAGGATCTACGTCTATTTGATAACCCTGCTCTTTATAAGGCTTGTCACAATCATTCTGAAATCATATTGTTATATATTCAAGACAAGTCTTTAGATGAAGTTAAAAAAACAGCGCAAAGCTGGTGGCTACACCATAGTTTGAAAAAATTATCGGAGTCCTTGCAGGCGCATCAATTATCGCTCACATTAAAAACAGGCGAGGCAGAAGAGATTTTTCACCAACTTCTCAATAAGCATCAGATAGATGCAGTCTATTGGAATCGATGTTACGAACCCTTGCACATAGTGCGTGATCAAAAACTCAAATCATGGCTGAAACAAAAAGAAATTCATACTGAATCTTTTAATGGTTTTTTGTTAAATGAGCCATGGGAGGTCCTAAATCAGCAGGGTGCTCCCTATAAAGTATTTACACCTTTTTGGAAACAATGTTTAAAACAAATGAATATCAAACCTGAAATTCAGATTACGCATTGGCCAAAAGCATTGACCTGTGACGGAGAAAATCTCGAGGATTGGCAATTATTGCCGACAAATCCCAACTGGTCTCAAGGCTTTTCAAGCTATTGGTCCCCAGGAGAGGAGGGGGCCAAGCAAAAACTGCAAGCGTTTATGAATAATAAACTTTATCATTATAAGGAAGCACGAAATAACCCCGCAATTCAAGCAACTTCATGTTTATCACCCCATCTTCATTTTGGGGAAATAAGCCCTTGGAAAATATATAGAGCGTGTTGCCAATACCAATTACAACACCCTGAGCATGACGCAAATACGCAACATTTTATGTCTGAACTGGGTTGGCGAGAGTTTTCTTACTCATTATTGTATTATTTCCCAAAACTCACCACCGACAATTTTCGTCCTGAATTCGACCAATTTCCATGGCATCAATATCCTGAGGGATTGGAGCGATGGAAACGTGGGAAAACAGGGTATCCGATTGTAGATGCCGGTATGAGAGAGCTTTGGCATACCGGGACGATGCATAACCGTGTGCGCATGATTGTCGCCTCGTTTTTAATCAAAGATTTATTTATAGATTGGAGAGAAGGTGCAAAGTGGTTTGATAGAACCTTATTAGATGCCGACATGGCAAGCAACTATGCCAGCTGGCAATGGGTGGCTGGTTCTGGGGCAGATGCAGCGCCATATTTTCGGATTTTCAATCCATGCTTACAGGGGGAGAAATTTGATCCCCAAGGCGAATATGTGAGAACTTGGGTTAAGGAACTCCACTCGGTTCCTAACAAATGGATACATCATCCTTGGGATGCGCCTAGTGGTTCACTAGGAATTACCTTAGGCCTAGACTATCCACATCCGATGGTGGACCATAATCAGGCGCGCCATAAAGCACTGGCGTATTATCAGAAAATCAAAGGTCAATGACCTTGTCAATTTGTCCCTGATTGAGGTAAAACCAACGACTGTCTGCAAAAAATGGAATGTTTTTTGCAGCGTCATCCAATGCCGTGATAAAAAACTGTCCGTCTGTTTTCTGTAATCGCTGATAGATTTGATTGAGATGCTGTTGATCTAATTCTGCGGATAAATCATCTAATAGGTACAGACAGGGTCTTTCTAACAGCTGAGCCTGGGCCAGTTTTAACATCAACAGGATTGTTTTTTGTTGACCACGAGACCATTGAATTTTGCCTTTACCATGTGGTGTAAGTAATAACAAATCTGCATGATGAGGACCAGAGTGCGTGTACATCAACTTCCTATCGAGGGGTTCTTGCTGAATGAGCAATTCAGTTAAGTCTAAATTTCTCTGATATTTATCCCAGCCATTAAAATATAAAATGTCACACTGGATATCAGCAATGCTATGAAAAAATGGTTGGAATACGGCATTTAACTGCTTCAAATAGCGGGTACGATAATCAGTAATTTTCTCACTGAGGGGTACAAAAGCTTGATTCCAGATCTGCAATGATTCTGGAGAGCCTTTCTGCTTTAAAACAGTATTTCTTTGTAACAAAGCTCTTTTAAATGCTTGCCATACTTGCAGGTACTCTGGGAACGCATAAAATACGCCCCAATCTAATAGGCTTCGACGAATTTGTGAGCTGGCATCAATAATTTGAAACATGTCCTGATGAAATAGCTGACAAGGTAATAATTGCGTTAATGCGCTCATTCGTTCACAGCGCTTATCGTTAATATAAACCTTGGTAACCCCCTTATGCATTTTTTCTAAATGAATGGAGGCATATTCTGCGGTGGTGGCTTGTATCATTAACGAAGGACGTTCAAATTGTATTAAGGGCGCCATCATGTGTGTACGAAATGATTGTCCTCGAGATAGCAGATAAATAGCCTCTAATAGCGACGTTTTGCCTTGTCCATTGCCGCCCACAAAAACATTACAACGAGGATGAAAATCCAGTTTGATAGGATCCAAATTTCGAAAATCTCTTAAGCCAATGGACTGTAAGATCATAATTTCATTGGCATAATAAGATATTGGTAATTTTTATCATTTGATGATTGTACTGAAATGCTGCTATCAGGTTGATTAAATGACAATTCTATTTGGCCATCAGGCAAATGTCCTAGCACATCTAGCAAATAATGAGCATTCACCCCAATTTTCATGATTTCCCCTTGAACATCTGCAGTGACAATTTCCACTGCCTCTTCATCTTCCTGGTTATAAGCGCCCAAACGAAGTTCGCCTTCTTGCCATGATAAGAGTACGGCTTTAAAACGCTCATTGGCTAAAATCATAGTCCTAACCAAGGCTTTTCGCAGTTGATCTTTATTGACGTATATTCGCTTATCTTGCGCGGGCGGAATAGCTCTTTGGTAGGGAGGAAACCGGGCATCAATTAACTTTGAATCCCAATGATATTGGGCTGTGGTTAAGATGATATGGTCCAAATGCAAAGTTAAACGCACCTCGTCATCATCGACCTGTTGTAAAAGACGCAATAAATCATTGACACTTTTTCGAGGAAGAATCAACCGTCGTTCACTAAAAGATTCGGGTAGGGGCATCTGAGAGATTGCCATTCGAAAACCATCCATTCCCACCATGACCAAAAAATCTTTCTCAGCAGAAATCAATAAACCATTTAAAAAGGGGCGAACATCTTGCAGCGCTATCGCAAAGACAGTTGACTGTAAGGATTTTACCAAAGGTAGTCTAGGAATATAACGAAGCTCTCCGGTTTCATCCAATTGTCGCATGGGAAACTGTTCAATAGGCAGGGTGGCTAGTTTAAAACTACTACGTCCTTGTTTGATTCTGAGACTGCCCTCCTGAAGCAAGAATTGAATTTCAAGCTCATCATCGAGGCAACGAACAATTTCTAAAAACTTTTTAGCGCCAACTGTGGTGGAGCCAGGATCTTGTGTTTCACAAGGTACTTTTGCAGTGGTTTGAATTTCTAAATCACTGCAAGTCATCGTTAGCGTGTTGCTCTCCCAACGCATACGAACATTTGCAAGAATGGGTTTGGCCTGCTTGCGTTCAACGACCCCGGCGACTAACGCTAAGGGTGCTAATAAATCGAGTTTAGTGACCTTCAATATAGACATGATTGGACCTCATGAAGATAATATACGCATTAAATTTTTATGATCTTCAGAAAAATTATTTTCACTTACAACCAATTCTTTTACTTTACGACAGGCATGAATGACAGTGGTATGATCTCGTCCACCAAAATGATCACCAATTTCCGGTAAACTATGGTTGGTCAGTTCCTTGGATAAGGCCATCGCCATTTGTCTTGGACGCGCAATCGACCGGCTGCGACGCTTCGATAAGAGGTCTGCAACTTTCACCTTATAATATTCAGCCACTGTTTTTTGGATGTTTTCAATCGTTACGAGTTTGTCTTGCAAGGCAAGTAAATCTCTTAACGCTTCATTAACAAATTCGATAGTAATCGCTTTTCCAGTAAAATGGGCATTGGCAATGACTCTTCTCAACGCACCTTCTAATTCCCGCACATTGGAACGAATGCGCTTGGCAATAAAAAATGCGACCTCATAGGGTAAATCAATATGGGAATGTTCAGCCTTGCTCATTAAAATTGCGACGCGTGTTTCTAACTCAGGAGGTTCAACAGCTACAGTCAGCCCCCAACCAAAACGAGATTTCAAGCGCTCTTCAACGCCTTCAATTTCCTTAGGGTAGCGATCGCTGGTTAAAATGATTTGTTGCTGCCCTTCTAATAGCGCATTGAATGTGTGAAAAAACTCTTCTTGTGAACGATCTTTTCCAGCAAAAAACTGAATGTCGTCAATTAATAATGCATTCAAAGAGCGATAAAATCGTTTAAATTCATTAATTGAATTGGTTTGTAAAGCCTTTACCATGTCAGCTACAAAACGTTCTGAATGTAAATATAAAATCTTAGCATCTGGGGTATGTTTTAAAATAGCGTTGCCGATGGCATGCATTAAATGAGTTTTTCCTAAACCCACCCCGCCATAAATAAATAATGGATTATAGGCTTCACCAGGCTTTTCTGAGACTTGAAGGGCTGCGGCACGGGCCAATTGGTTGGTTTTGCCCTCGACAAAGGTATCAAAATCAAATTTTTTATTGAGATAGGTGTTTTTATTATGTTCTGTTTTTTTCACCATGGGTGCAGAAATTTCATTGCGGCCTTCAGTTGCGCGTTCTGGCATGGTTGGCTTTAATTCTGTTAGCGGGGCTGTGGGTGTGATAATGGGCTTTGAGCCCACCTCTAAAAAAACCTTTACATCTTCAACAGAGCTGTATTGGGTCACGAGTTCTTGAATGCGTGTGAGGAAGTTCTTGCGAACCCAGTCGACCACAAAACGATTAGGAGCTAGTAATATTAATTGTTGTTGTTGCATGGTTGCCTGCAAGGGCCTTAACCATGTATTAAATTGTTGCGCAGGAAATTCGTCTTGCAATACATTTAAGCATTTAGACCATAAGCCTTCTAAAACAACTGCATCTGACACCAAATTCCCCTACGACTAAATTTTGAAAAATTGAACATAATTTATTGAAGACAACATACAAACATGGTGATCTTTATTTTATTCTTCACAATAGCATACTTCACTTTTTCTTGCCAGACTCCAAGCGCTCCTAAATGGGGTCGTCAATAATAAAATAGCCCCATAGAGCTTGATTTTCAAGGTAAAGCCTAAATCAACATAAGTTGTTGCCAAAAGGCCGTATCTTTGAAACAATTGATATCATTATTCTCTGTAAAGTTAAATATCAATGATGGTGATTGACCGCGCTGGCTACAGGCTTAATGTAGGGATCATTTTAGTGAACGAATCGGGTCGGGTTTTTTGGGGGAAACGTCAAGGGCATGATGCCTGGCAATTTCCCCAGGGTGGCCTAATGACCAATGAAAGTGCTACAGCCGCAATGTACCGTGAACTTGAAGAAGAAATAGGGCTTTGCAAAGTTGATGTAAAAATTTTGGGTGTTACCAAGCGCTGGCTCAGGTATCGTCTACCGCCTCAGTATATTCGCCATGGCAAAGAGCCTGTGGTTATCGGCCAAAAACAAAAGTGGTTTTTATTAAAACTCGTATCGAGTGAACAAAAAATTCGTTTAGACTTGAGTGATACACCCGAATTTGACAGTTGGCGTTGGATTGATTACGAAGAACCATCCAAACTAGTCATTTTCTTTAAGCAGCAAGTCTATGCACAAGCACTGAAAGATTTAGAGCAATATCTTAAAAAAAGGAGAATAGGATTGGGTTTGTTTAAAAAACGCTCATAAGCCTTACGTTCAATGTTAAAGACGCTAAAACGAATTATACAAGATGTCAGACAAGCATCATCACTGGAGCAAGCATTACAAATCCTAGTGAAAAGAGTCCAAGAGGCCATTAACTGTGAAGTGGTTAATGTATACTTGTTAGACTATAAAAATGATGATTATGTTTTGGCTGCCTCAGAAGGTTTGAATCTTGATAAAGCCTTCCAAATTCGCTTTCCTGAAAATCAAGGTATTGTTGGCCAAATTGGACGTCGTGAAGAGCCTATCAATATTGCTGACGCTCATCAAAATCCACATTATCTCAGCCATCCTCTCATTAATGAAATCGAACTTCATGGCTATCTTGGCGTGCCTATTTTGCAACATCGAAAACTGTATGGTGTCCTCACTGCGCAACAAGCGGATGAACATTGTTTTGATGATGAGCAAGAAGCTTTTCTAATTACGTTGGCAGCACAGCTTGGTGGGCTGATAGCGCATGCTGAAGCGACAGGTGAATTGACAGCACTCTCTTTGCCGCCTTTATCCACAGCTGAAGAAGAAAACGCTAGCCCTGAAATTACTTTAAATGGCATCGGATGTGTCGCGGGCATTTCTATTGGTAGGGCGGTTGTGATTTATCCTCAAGCGGATATTGAAGCTGTGCCAAAACAATTTAGCCAAAATATGGAAAAGGAAATCGAATCCTTTACCAAAGCGTTGCTCGATACTAAAGACTATATTCAGCGCTTGGGTCGACGTATTGCATTGAGTGTAGGCGAACAAGAACAAGCTTTGTTTGATGTTTATGTTGGTATTTTAGGACAAGATCATTTGAGTGAAGATGTTATTCATGAAATTCAAGTCGAGCATCTTACTGCAGAAGCGGCATTGGCAACCGTGATTAAACGCTATATTCATACATTCAATGATATGAGTGACCCTTATCTGAAAGAACGTGCCTCGGATATTAAAGATATTGGGCAACGCATTTTGGCTGAATTACAATCGGTTCGAAAAGACAATCAAATTTATGATGAAAGAACGATATTGGTTGGTGAGGAAATTTCTGCGGCCGATTTGGCTGAAGTTCCTGAGGGGGCTTTGACAGGCATTGTTTCGATTAAAGGTTCAACTAACTCTCATGTTGCCATTCTGGCTCGAGCAATGAATATTCCTGCGGTGATGGGTGTTATTGGCTTAAAACTTGAAGATGTGGCCAAGCGTGCCATGATTGTGGATGGTTATACTGGACATGTCTTTATTTCCCCACCCAAAAGTCTGGTGTATGAATATAAGCAACTTTGGCAAGAAGAAAATGAGTTAAATGAAAGTCTTTTTGGATTAAGAGATAAACTTGCAGAAACCATTGATAATTATCGGATTAAACTACAGGTCAATACAGGACTTGCAATGGATGCTGGTTTATCCATGAGTGTCGGTGCTGAAGGGGTAGGGTTATATCGCTCGGAAGTTCCTTTTATGACCCGAGATAGGTTTCCTTCCGAAGACGAGCAATTTATTATTTATCGCCAAATTCTTAAAGCATTTGCGCCCCATGAAGTGACCATGAGAACCTTAGATATTGGCGGAGATAAAATTTTGCCGTATTTCCCTATCAAAGAAGACAATCCTTATTTAGGCTGGCGAGGTATCAGAGTTACATTGGATCATCCCGACGTATTCTTATTGCAAGTTCGAGCGATGATGCGTGCCAATGAAGATATTAAAAACTTGCGCATTATGTTGCCGATGGTGACGACTTTAAGCGAAGTAGATGAAGCTTTATATTTGATTCATCAAGCTTACCAAGAGCTTTTGGAAGAAGGGTGTGACATCCCAAAGCCACAAATTGGCGTGATGATAGAAGTGCCTGCCGCTGCTTTTCAGGCGCATGAATTTGCCAAAAGAGTGGATTTTTTGTCAGTGGGCAGCAATGATTTAACCCAGTATTTTCTTGCGGTCGATAGAAATAATGCGCGGGTGGCCAGTTTGTATGATAGTTTGCATCCGGCTATATTGCGGATGTTGATGAAAATTGTTGAAAGTGGGCATGCTGCGGGTGTCAAAGTGAGTATCTGTGGAGAAATGGCAGGCGATCCGCTTGCAGCCTTATTGCTGTTGGCGATGGGCTTTGATTCTTTAAGCATGAACTCTGCAAGCCTTTTGAGAATTAAGTGGGTGATTCGTAACTTCTCGCTAAGTCAAAGTCGGCAAATTCTGGCGGATGTGTTGTCTTTGGAAAACCCCAATGAAATTCGCATTTACTTACAAGAAATTTTACAAAACCAAGGCCTTGGTGGCCTCATTCGTGCTGGAAAACACTAATTATGTTTATCTATCCTCATATCAACCCAGTTGCTTTTTCCCTAGGTCCTATAAAAGTGCATTGGTATGGCATTATGTATCTTTTGGGATTCAGTTTGGCTTGGATGCTGGGAAACTATCGATGTAAAAAACTAAAACTCGCTTGGACGAGTGAGCAAATCAGTGATCTTATTTTTTATGCAGCGCTTGGCCTTATTTTAGGTGGGCGTATCGGTTATATGCTATTTTATTCGTGGTCAGAGCTGAGTGCCGATCCCTTGAAACTTTTTAAAGTATGGGAAGGCGGGATGTCTTTTCATGGAGGGCTTCTGGGCGGATTAATCGGTCTGTACCTTTTTGGTAAGCATTTTCAAAAATCCTTTTTAGAGGTCACTGATTTTACAGCGCCACTGATTCCATTGGGTTTGGGTGCAGGTCGCATGGGCAATTTTATTAATGGCGAGCTCTGGGGGAGGCCTACAGATCTACCATGGGCTATGATTTTCCGTCACGTTGATCACCTGCCACGCCATCCTTCACAATTGTATGAGTTGGGCTTAGAAGGTATTGTGCTATTTTTTATCTTGTTTTTTTATACTCTCAAACCACGACCGACAGGCTATGCCACCGCATTGTTTTTTGTTTTATATAGTATATTTCGTTTTACAATAGAGTTTTTCAGAGAGCCTGATATTCAAATCGGTTTTATTTTTAATCACTGGCTCACCATGGGACAATTATTAACCATTCCAGTATTGTTGCTGGGTATTTTAATTTGGTGGTATCAAAAATATTATGCAAAACTATCTTAAACTTCTAAGTGATATCTTAGCACAAGGGCATTCTAAATCAGACAGAACCGGAACCGGTACGCTCTCCATTTTTGGCTATCAGATGCGATTTCATTTACAGGAAGGGTTTCCTTTGGTGACCACCAAAAAATTGCATCTTAAAAGCATTATTCATGAATTGTTATGGTTTTTAAAAGGTAGCACGAATGTGGCTTATTTGCATGAGCATGGTGTTAACATTTGGAATGAATGGGCAAATGAGCAAGGTGATTTAGGCCCGATTTATGGCAAACAATGGCGAAGCTGGGAAGGGGCTAATGGACACACTTTCGATCAAATTCAAAAAGTGATTGCAGAAATTAAAGCTAACCCGCACTCCCGTCGTTTGATTGTGAACAGTTGGAATGTCGGGGAACTTGAACAAATGGCGCTAACGCCATGTCATGCCTTGTTTCAATTTTACGTCGCAGATGGAAAGCTTTCTTGCCAGCTCTACCAGCGCTCAGCAGATGTATTCCTTGGTGTTCCATTCAATATTGCCTCATATGCATTACTGACGCATATGGTAGCGCAGCAATGTCAATTGGATGTGGGGGAGTTTGTCTGGACTGGAGGGGATTGTCATCTCTATAACAATCACATTGAGCAAGCACGATTACAATTGACTCGTATGCCCTATGCGTTGCCTCAGTTACAAATAAAACGTATCCCAGAAAGCATTGACGACTATCATTTTGAAGATTTTGAGATTGTAAATTATCAAAGCCATCCTGCAATTAAAGCACCCATTGCAGTATGAACATTCGGGTAGATTACCAAAATCATCATACAACCCGATTTTTGAAAAAATTAGATCTAGGCCTTAAAAACGTTTAAATTAACAATGAGATAGATGCTATTTAAACTTTTTGGCTCTTTTGATAATCGAGCGCTTAGGCACTGTTCATTGACGTTAAATTAACCGGAAATATCTAGTTATTTGAACTTAGAGAAGATGCATCATGGACATGCGAGAAATATTCAGTAAGGCGTTAGGAATTCGTACTTGAAAGTGCGTAATTATAGTATTACATTATCCAATAACATGAGCTAACTAGTATACAATGTTTATGATATTATTTAATCTAATAAGAAATAAAATTACTAGAAAAACTGAAATAATAACAGTTCTCGAATTTTTACTTCCTATTTTTTTTATAATTTTTTTTTCTAAAGCATACCTTGATGTCGCTTTAATAGCATCGTCACGTTCGATAGACTATGGCAGTTATTTATCTTCAAGTTGGGATTTAAAAATACCCTTTATTCCTTTATTCATTATTCCATATGTATGTGCGTGGGTATTCTCCCCTCTATGCGTGTATTACATTACTTACCATCAATCCATATATTTTTTAAGAAGAGTGTTGTTATCTATCTTTACACTAAGCATAGTACTGGGATTCTGCTATGTAGCCTTCCCAGTTCATTACCCTTTTCGCGTTAACATGACTGACTTTGATCAGCCCAGCATTTTTTCAGATATTATTTTATATAATTATCAAAACCAACCAGCATGGAACGAATTTCCATCCTCGCATATTGCGTTCCCATGGTTAATTCTTCGCATGATCAGTCAGAAAAATTTTAAAAAAATAACCCTATTATTTAGCTTTTATTTTTTATTATTAGCGGCTTCAGTCATTGCGATTAAAATTCATTTTATTATTGATATTTTCGGTGGAATAATTGTTGCAGAATTAGTGTATCGGCTAGTCTTTAAAAGAATTGAAGAATACTCTTTGTTGTATAAAATACAATCAAAAAATATTTTATTTTTTTCATTGATCTCTTATAGTGTAGGTCTCGTCATGTTGGGTTTGATAAAACGCTATTTTATTTGAATCAATTAACAGCTTTAGTTTGATATATATTACCGTTACGAGCATGGGAAGTATGTAACAATTTAACATAAAACTATTCTTAGAGTGATTCTATTAATTCAAAGGATTGAGAACATGATAGCTCAGGATAATACTGCAAAAAAAATGGATCGCATGTATGGGTGGCAAGTTTCTATTTACGATGGATCAAGAAAATACTATTTATTGGGACGAGATAAACTATTAAACTCATTAAGCTTGGGTGCAGAAAATATTTGTGAGATTAGGTTCGAACTAATACACTTCATCTCTGGTTTGATAATTTCTCCAAAACACTCGTTCATCTTTTAATCTGCTAAAAAAGCTTTCAGCAACACTATTATCCCAACAGTCACCTTTACGGCTCATACTTCCAATAAAACCATAATTTGCCAGTAATGACTGATATTGTTGACTCGCATATTGAGCGCCTCGATCAGAATGCACAATAAGGCCTTTCAAGGGGGTTCTTAAACCAACAGCCATAATCTGCGGTCATCCGGGAACTTATGTACCAACCGACAACTTTCCTTGAAAATAAATCTATCATCACCGTCAGATAAAGCCAGACTTCTTGAGTCCAAACATAGGTAATATCAGAAACATACGCTTTATTGGGCTTATCAACCATAAATTGGCGTTGTAAAACATTGTCATATATAGGGCGCTGATGATTACTATTTGTAGTCACTTTATTTTTTTTCTATGCCTTACAAAAATATGAGCTATTTTCATCAATCTTCTGGTTTTACGACGCCCTATACGATATCCCAATGCATTTAATACTTTAGTCATTCGACGACTACCATAAGAAAAATGACTTGATTCAGATATTTGTTTCATCCAATCAATCAATCAGCTCTTCTTCCAGTTCATTTTTCCGATGCATTCTATTTTTCAAATAATCATAAAAGCCTGAACGTTTGATATTAAGTGTCAATCAGCACCCTAAAGGGACCTTTCCGACCGCACCTTAATGGACCCAGGGTAACCGCACCCTAATGGACCCACCAGGCATATCAAACTTCCGTCAAATTAGAGTACTATTTTCTTGATTACTA
>JAKFUY010000194.1 GCA_021732495.1 Legionellales bacterium
TTGCCCAAGCTTATTATTCCCCTATGCACGCGAAGTGATATCTTCAGAAGTACTACGTGGTAGTTTTCCTCCGCTGGTCTTATCGCCTGTCAATTTTGATGCGATTTTCTGGCAACAGAAGCAACAAACAAAAGAAACGCATTAACCATGAATTGCGGCGTTCCAGAACAAATTTCCGTATTGGGCGCGGGTTCCTGGGGAACGGCAGTGGCTTTGGCGCTTGCGCGCCAAGGCCACCAAGTCCTTTTATGGGCCAGAGATGCTGTGCATGTGCAGCATATGCAGCGTCATCACTGCAATGAAAAATACCTTCCAAATGTTGGTTTTCCATCTAATTTAAGTGTCACCACTCATTTTGAAGATGCATTAAACACCAAAAACCTATTGATGGCAGTCCCCTCGAACGCTTTTGCAGATATACTGAAAGATATCAAAACGCTCCCACATGAAGGTATTGCATGGCTTACCAAAGGACTAGAGCCAGCTTCTCATCGTTTATTTAGTGATATTATCAAAGATAATTATGAGCAAGATCTCCCCATGGCAATGATTAGCGGCCCCTCATTTGCACGTGAAGTCGCCATGCAAAAACCGACAGCATTGGTGGTTGCAGGTACGACCCCAATCATCACCAAACACTGGCAAAAACTGCTGCACTCCGAGGTCAATCGCGTCTACACCTCTAGTGATATTCTTGGGGTTCAGTTGTGCGGCGCCGTAAAAAATGTGCTCGCCATCGCTTGTGGCATCAGTGATGGTTTGGAATATGGTGCCAACTCAAGAGCAGCTCTCATTACACGCGGCATTGCAGAAATGACTTTATTAGGTCGTGCTTTAGGCGCCGATGAAGAAACCTTTCATGGTCTTGCAGGCCTTGGTGATTTGGTGCTGACCTGCACCGATAATCAATCGAGGAATCGTCGTTTTGGTTTGTTGATAGGCAAGGGCTCTTCCATTGCGCACGCCACAGAAGAAATACAACAGGTGGTAGAGGGTTTACACAATGCCAAACAAGTATATCAATTGGCGAAACAATATCATGTTGACATGCCTATTTCTCAAGCCGTCTATCAAATTTTAGAAAATAAAATGAGTCCTGCTCAGGCCGCCAAAGCATTGTTACAAAGACCGGTCTAGGCATCAATCAATTGCACAAACTCAGGTTCAATATGTTCTTGAAGAAATATCTTTCCAATACGACAAAATCTATCCACACCATCGGTTACTAAATAAGAGGCCTGGCCTTTGGTTTGCGTATTAAGTAATTGTTTTTGTATCAATGCGTGTCTGACCATTTCAGCCGTTGCAAGAGCTGAATCAACAATCTTAATATGGGGGATCATCTTGGCTAAGACAGGTTCAAATACAGGAAAATGGGTGCACCCCAACAAAACCGTATCATAAGGTTTCGTGTCTTGCAGATAATGTTGCAAGGTCAGACGTGTAATCTCATGGTCAATAATCCCCTCTTCTGCCAATGATACCAGCAAGCTACACGCACGACCTTCGATAGAGGCATTGGGAAAATGCTGTAAAATAGCGCGATGATAAGCGCAAGATGCAATTGTCGTTTCAGTAGCCAGAACCAGAATATGACCCTGTTTAGAGGCACGAACGGCTTCTTGGGCGCCAGGTTGAACAACCCCTATCACTAAGATATCGGGATATAATTCTTGTAGATGCTCTTGAGCTGCGGTAGTGGCGGTATTGCAAGCAATTACCAATACTTTAATTTCTTTTTCAACCAAAATACGCGTCATCTGTGTGGCATATTGCTGCACTGTCGCAGGACTTTTGGTCCCATAAGGTAAGCGGGCTATATCGCCTAAATAAATAAAATTCTCTGATGGCAATACCTGACGCAAAGCGCTTAAGACGGTTAACCCACCCATGCCTGAATCAAATACGCCTATGGCTAACTTAGAACGCTGCATATGCTCCTCCTAACAGATAACATACATTGTATCTAAAAAATAGACTGTTGCAAAGCTACTTAGCAGGCAACAAGAACCTAAAGTTCTTCTGTATTTCAGCAAAATCAAACTTGGTTAAATATAAAAATGTGGCCACCCAAGAACTTAAACCCGATTGATCACTAAATTGCACAGGTATAAATCGTGGTCTTTCTAAAAGCCCCACATCTCTCAATTCAATTAATAACGGAATATCTTCAAGTGTAAGTTTGCCCACAAACAGCAACTCCAGTACATCTACTTGATGTTCTGCCATGGCATACATAATGAAATTAAAGGCAGCAACAAATCCTCGAGCATAGGTCAAATCTTTGGTAAAAGGTTGTCCATCGGGCACGCTACCACGAAAAATGCGCACGCTATGGTGATAGCTATCTCTTTCTGAGAAACCACAATCACAAAAATAATTAAAAATATCAATAAAATTAGCGCCATCCATGACTTTGTTCATGGCAATCACCCGATTGGTGATTTTCCGCAATCGGCTGGGATACGATGAAAATGTAATAACTTCATTGAGAACAGCGAGCCCTTCTTGCAAGACACTACAAGAAGGCGACCCCTTACTTAAAAAGTCACAATACGGTTGCAAAGAGCCATTTAAAGTGGTTCCCACATGCACCCATCCTTCATGAACTTCAAGGCAACGGAGATCCCTGTCACTAAACATCACACCTTCTTTAAGTTTGATAGTATCTGATCCGGCTGATGCATCCGCCAGAATTCCATCGCTGACCATAACTTTGACGCCATTTTCATAACCCACAAAATAGGCATTTAATCTTTTTTGCAAAATATCTCTGGATTCTTCTGCAGTATATTTTTTTTCATCCACCTGATTTTGCAATTGATTATCTAACGAGGTCAGCAGATCAAACAACAAGGTTCCCATATCAATTAACTGAGGGCCACCCATATAAAAAGAATCTTTAGGACTGCCATATAACTCAATAGCGATTTCTGAAAATTGTGGGGTACCTCGCACCTCAAGCATTTGCAATGCCCGAATATATTCTAGACAGCGCTCAGTAATCAACCGGGTAAATGCGGAGAAGCTGCCAAACTTATTGATAGTATCGCGAATAATCAACTGAAACTCTGCAATTTTATCAGTCGTGTTGAAAGGCAAAGGCATCAAATCATAATAATCTTTATCAATACTGGGCAATCTTTTGAAATGATGATTAAAAAAATCCTCCTGAATGTCATCTGTCCATTTGATGGCATCCAAAATAGTGATTTTTCTTTGCGCTTCAATCAAACGCTTAGAAATCAAACTACAATTGTCTCGTTCCAGTTTTAGCTTTTGCTTTTCTGTTAAGGTCATAATAGCTCTTTAGGGGCGAATATCCACCCTCTTGTTTCCCTCTGCATTAGGTAGTTCATAAAAAGAACTAATTTCATCTTGTTGCAGTGGTGGCGGAACAACCAACTTCGGACCATTTTGACTCTTCAAATACCCTTTGGTATTACTCGAAGAGTATGGAACCGCACAACTCACCAATACAAAACACCCTAAAACCACACCAACAACTTTAAACACCCCTATCCCCTCTTTTAGTACAAATTTAATTCTTGCATCAACGCCTCTAAGGGTTGATGATACGATGACGACAAAATGGTCATGGGTAAACGAATTTCATCACTCATCATCCCTAAACGATGTAGGGCCCATTTCACCGGAATTGGATTGGTTTCAATAAACAACATGTCATGCAAAGCACTTAGTTTTTGCTGAATCTTTAAACAACCAGCATGATCACCATCTGCAGCCGCTTCACATAATTTAGCCATTTGCTGTGGCACAACATTTGCCGTTACAGAAATAACACCTTGAGCACCGGCCATCAACCAAGCAGCACAAGTGGTATCATCACCACTTAATATATCAATGCGATGTTCACATAAACGAAGCAATTGTTGTAGACGCTCCATTTGTCCAGTGGCTTCTTTAATGCCGACAATATTAGAAATCTCAGCCAAGCGTGCAACCGTTTCGGGCAATAAATCAACCGCTGTTCGACTGGGGACATTGTATAAAATAATAGGCAGTGGTATGGCATGTGCCAACTGACTAAAGTGGGCATATAAACCTTCCTGAGTCGGTTTAATATAAGCTGGCGTCATCACCAGCAGACCATCCACACCGAGTTCCATCATATCCTTAGCAGCGTCAATAGCCTCAAGGGTCGCATTGACTGCAATCGCTGCAATGATAGGCACTCTATTTTCAGAAACATCTACCGCTTTTTTTACCAACTGTATTTTTTCAGATTTAGTTAATGTTCCTGATTCACCCGTGGTGCCTGCTACCACAATACCATAGGTTCCTGCATCAATATGTCGACGCACTAAATTCTCAAATCGCACAAAATCAATTTGATTATTCTTCATAGGCGTCACCAAGGCCACCATACTCCCTCGAAACATAATCCTAATCCTTAATAAAGATAACTCTTATCTATCATATTAAACCCAGATCTCATATGTCACAAGTTAATCAAAAAAAAAATCATCAATTGCATTTACTCAATTCTAGAAAATGGGGTGTTTGTATTTATAATAGAGCACTTTTATTACCCCTAACTATTGTGTTTTTAATCGATTAATGAGAAAATTGTGAGCATCTTTAATCGCTCAAGGATAATCATGCAAGCTTCTGTAGAAAAACCGCCTATCTCGGGCTCGCTTTACAACTGTGCTCTAAATTGTGCTTTACCCTCTATTTTTCAAATAAGTAGAACTTTCTCACAGAGTAACCTCCCTCAACTTCCTCAATTTAAGGCATACGTTGATCTTAAAAATTGCTTTCAGCAATGGTACCAACTGCCTGAACTAAGCTGGGAAGTTTTTAATGCCATTATCTCTAATCATACCCATTCTGAAAACGAACTACTCTTTGCACCCGTCATTCGTCAATTTATAGCTAAACAAGCAGGTCTTATTATAGCCCAACAAGAAGCTGAAGAAGCTCAAAGAGCTCGTGATCAAGGCAAAGAACCTATACGACATGGTAATTTTGGATATATTGAAACACTAAGAGATATTGTAGATGATCCATTAGCCAGGTACGATGATGAGCAGATTATGGCTGAAGGTGTGGCATATATATTAGAAAGAGCACGTGCCGACGAACTAGCACGACTTGAAGCCTTTGACAGAGAAGATACGCCCCATGCAGAAAAAATGGAATTCTATAGGAGCGTTTTAAAAGCTAATCCATTGAATAGGGGGGCTGGACGTTACTATGCATTAACAAGCGCAGAGGCAAATAATTATTTTTATAAACCATTTGGTTTTCATATGCATGTTCTACAATTTAGAGTGAGGCATGAAGGTGTTGATGTATATGCTGCAACAGGCGCAGGACAAGACAATTCTATTCATGTTTATTTAAAGAATAACCATTATGAACTTCAGCAACATCATTTATCGCATGGCATTGAACTTGACGCCCGTTATACCAAAAGGGTGTTTCAAACTGCTTTTGCAAGCGTAGGTGGAGCAAAGTTTAGTACTAATCAGCAACTAGCAGAAATCCTTACTTATGTACAAGAGCACTGTTACCCGCAAGTATTAAGAGAGCATCCTGCACCTCCTCCTCACGCCCCACATCCAGAGCTTTCGAGAGAACATTACCATTTGGAATATTTTAGGATTGCCACCGAACATACGCTTCATAATACCAATCGGGATGGTCGACTGACATTTGCCGTAATATTATTAACACTCATGGAAAATAGTTCTCTAACTAAAGGTTCGCCAGCATCACTTACACTTATTGAACTTAGTACCTGTACTGATCAAGCTAGAATTGAAGCGATCATTGATGAGACCTTTGGACTATGTGCTGGAATTGCGCATCCAGAAACATCTCCTCCCGCTAGTGTTCCAGAAATTGTGAACCCAGAAACACCAGCTCGCATTGGGGTTGGCTCAGGACAGAATGTCAATAATCATTATGCAAACCCAAATAGTTTTTGGAATAGCAGCCTCGTTCGAAGTACATGCCTGGCCCTCTTAATTGCGGATGTGGTAACAAATGTGGTTGCAGCTTTCGTTGGCGGCACATTGAGCGCATTTTTGTTTAGCCCTCCTGGAATTATCCTAAGCGCTATTATTGCTGCAGTAAGTTTACTGGTGTTATATCAAAAAACAACTGAACCATCAGCCCCATCTTTAAATGCCTAAAACATAATACCTTCGTATCAGCTTCCCCTGATATGGAGGATTTTTTATTCTAAATTTAACTCCCAATCCTAAATATTTAAAATTATTGTTACTTTTTTATACAAAAACTCCGAAAAGGGTCTATAGTTAGAGTATGGAAATGAATGTAGTGAGTCAAATATAATGACGCATTTTCTAATTAAGCTACTTGCAGGTGTGCTGTTCCTCGTATGCTTAAGTGCATGTAGCCAAAGTCAAGTGGATGTAGAAAAGGAAAATGCTTATAACTGGCTTGTATAACAGAATTGACTGGAGTTATAGGGAGGGTGATACCTTGGCCACTAAAGTGCGTTCCGATCGAGCTTTAAAAGTGACAAATGCTCGAATACTTACTGGGGTTTATTTTGGCCTACTAGCGGTGGTGTTTACTTTGAGTTTAGATGCTACCTTGTTTTTTTTAGGCTTCAAACAACTCTTACCCCTTTTTGAAGGAACATTGTTGGCCATGCTTGTAGCTTCAGTCATTGGTTTTATTTTTGGAGAAAAAATCATTCATGCCAAACCCCCTTTCGGAAAAACCGTTTTTTACTGGGGGTTTCTTACCACATTGTGTGCCGTTCCTTTTTACAGTCTTGGGTTTCTAATATTTTATCTCCATACGAATCCAGCGTTTGCATTAACTCTCGATTTTCATACCTTAATAGATTTATATGCTAAAATTTTAGTTGAATGTTTACTACTAATAGGCTTTTGGCTGGCCATTCTTTCGGGGCTAGCAGCTCTTTATTTGCGATCCGTTTTAGTCTATTATATCTATGATTCCTCAGACGAATAAACACTCACACGATGTCATTTTCAACCCTCATCCAGGCGCTTCAACAGGGCGCAACAATAATTACACCAACGAACCGTCTCCAGCGAGAAATTCTTTGGTTATTAAGCCAGGCCACATCAAAACGTTTAAGCCATAAACCTTTATGTTTCTCTTATGCATCATGGTTAAAACAGTGGTATCAAGATTATTATTTTCAACATCCACAAGACTTGCATTTTACACTGATTGACGATTGGCAATTTAAGCTCCTATGGAAAAAAACCAGCTTAAAACTAACCGGAAAAGTTCCAAAAGCCTATGATCTTCAACAAGCGATGAATGCCGTCAAAAATTGTGCTCTTGCGATGAGCCCACCGCAAGGCTCTGATTTTTTATATACGCCAACGGCAGAAGAGTTTCAAAAAATTTGGCAGCAGGTGAGTATCGTCTGTCATCAAAAGTATTTCTTACCCCCCCATGAGATTGCCAATATTTTAATGCACTGTAATTATTCCAAACCCGCACACAAACAGCATATTATTTGGGCATGCTTTGATTATCTTCATCCACAGCAAATTCAGATTCAAGCACATTTAAAGTCCTTGGGAATACAACAATCTTTTTTTGACTTAAACAGCCAGATTTTACATACAGAGGCGAATGATACTGTCCAAGTACTTGAACCCACCCACACCAAACTTCTCATTGCAAAGGACTCTCAACAAGAGTTTCATGCGATATTACAATGGATCAAAGAAAAACGCAGGATGGGTGCCAAACGCATCGGCGTGGTAGTCCCTGATTTAAGTCAGCATATTGAAAAACTACGCTTCTTGCTTCAACAGCACTTACCAGAAGAAAATATGTTCTTTTCCTTAGGAGTTCCATTAACCGATTTTCCTGTCATACGACATGCGCTTGCCTTACTCGAAATCGATCCGCAGCAACGACTTAGTCGCGGCCAATGTCGTTTTTTACTCAGAACGCCATTTATCCACTGCCCCAAACTTGAAAGTGGTTTACGCAATCGAATTTATCACCAGAATCAAGTGCTTCAGGAACCTGAAGTGCCCTTTAACGCTTTTATCAGTGCAATAGAGCGGCAATGTCCACAATGGGCAACAATGCTGAAAAATTTAAAACCACTACCCTTGGAAGGCTCGCCGACAGAATGGATTTTAGCCATCACTGAGCGTTGGCAACAATTTGGCTTTCCTGGTGAACATAAACTAGAACCAAACAACCAACTGATCTTGCAAAAACTCTATCACGTCGTTGAGCGTTTACACAAAAGCCAACCGTTTATCCAACGTTTTTCACATCAAGAACTGCTTCAAGAGCTCTATACATTATGCCGTGAAGAGATTCATCAACCACCACAAAATTACTATGGTATTCATATTATGGGATGGTTTGAGTCTTCCGGGTTCTGTGGAGAGGCTTTATGGATTTGTCATTTTCAGAGCCAACTGATACCTCAACCCTTATCGTTTTCAAGCATCCTACCCCTGCATTGGCAAAAGGAAAAAGCGTTTCCTCGAACCCACAGTGCTAAAGAATATCAAATTGCCCAGCAGATGTTCCAACGCTTATTGATAGGACAACCTGAGGTGGTGATCTCTTATGCTGAACATATTGAACAACAACCCCAATGGCCTTCACCATTACTGCCTAAAGGCCTTCCTAAATATGAAATGCAGATGCCACCACACATACCCTCTGTTCTCGAAGCTGTGGATGAACAGTTCAATATCCCTTTGCAAAATGAGGAGCACCTAAAAGGCGGTACGAGTCTTCTTGCCAGTCAAGCAAAATGTCCTTTTCAGGCTTTTGCAAAATATCGTTTACACACTGAAGAACTGAGCAAAGAGCAGCATGGCTTTAATGCGCTTGAACGGGGTCAAATGATTCATCAGGTTTTGCACCAACTGTGGCTAAAGCTTGAAAACCAAGCCCGGTTGCTAGCCTTGTCATCTGAAGAATTACAAACACTCATCGAGTGTGCGATTGAAAATGGTCTTAAACCCTACTTGAAGTTCAAGCCCTATTCAATGGACAAAATTTGTCACGAGCTCGAGTGTGAGGCGTTGCAGGAAAAAGTACATCTTGCATTGGAGACTGACAAAAAAAGACCGTCTTTTCGTATTCTAGGATTAGAACAAGCTCTTGATTTAAACATTGACGATTGGATCTTTGCATTACGATACGATCGCTTAGATCAACTTGATAATGGCGATAAAGTATTGGTTGATTATAAGACCCGTATGCCCTCGCCTCTACCCTGGGATAAAGACCGTCCTATCTATCCACAGATGCTGATGTACGCACTTGCAGATTCGAGTATTCAAGGATTACTCTTTATGGCCCTAGGAAACAAAAAAGACAAACCGGTCATCAGTGGTATTTCTGAAAATAACCTCGATATACAAGGTGTGAAAACCAGCAAAGAGGATTGGGTAAAAGTGCAACAACAATGGTTTTCTCGTCTTAAAAGCTTGATTGAAGAAGTTCGTGCAGGTCATTGTATCCCAGAACCAACTTCTCAGAGCGTATGCCTGCAATGCACACATCAAGACTTATGCCGAAAAGATATGGGGCCTGAAGAGAGTTAACCTCTCTCGTTAAACAAAGAACTAATCGACTCTTCATCATTAATACGTTTGATAGCCTTGGCAATCATCTGATGGAGTGACAATGATCTAATTTTAGAGCATCCTCGAGCCTCAGCAGAGAGTGGAATGGTATTGGTAACTACCAACTCATCCAACTCTGAATTCATGATATTTTCAATAGCAGCGCCAGATAAAACAGGGTGGGTGACATACGCTTTTACACTAAGAGCACCTTTTAATTTTAATTCTTTAGCTGCACTACATAAGGTGCCCGCAGTATCGACAATATCATCAATCAACAAACAATGTCGGTTATGTGGTTCACCGATAATATGCATGACTTCGGATTTATTGGGACCACTACGACGTTTGTCAATAATTGCCATTTCTGAATGATGCAACTCTTTTGACATCGCTCTGGCACGAACCACACCACCGACATCTGGAGAAACAACAATTGAATTACTCTCCACATATTCTAGAATATCATCACGCATGATCGTTGTGGTATAAACATTATCAACAGGCATATAGAAAAACCCTTGGATTTGATCAGCGTGCAAATCCACAGTTAATACGCGATTAATACCTACAGAGGTCATCATGTCAGCTACAATTTTTGCTGTAATCGGTACGCGTGCTGAACGTACCCTTCTATCTTGTCTTGCGTATCCAAAATAAGGCACTACTGCTGTAATTCGACCTGCAGAGGCTCTTCTTAAGGCATCAGCCATGGTAATAAGTTCCATCAGATGATCGTTAGCAGGCGCACATGTAGACTGAATAATAAAAACATCTTTACCTCTGACGTTTTCAAGAATTTCTACATTGGTTTCCCCATCACTGAATGCGCTTACTCGTGCATTTCCTAAATTCATATTTAAATATTGGGAAATTGATAGGGCTAATTCGGTTGAGGAGTTACCTGAAAACAACATCATCGACATGATTTCTGCCTATTAAGAAATTAAAAGTTTTATTAATTGTATTACATAAATGGCTGGGGTGCTAGGATTCGAACCTAGGTATGCAGGGATCAAAACCCTGTGCCTTACCGCTTGGCGACACCCCATCTTTTGTAGGACTGTTTGACAAGTTAATTGTTTCTCATCAACGATGGGTATTTTGCAATTACTGACTATGTTTGTCAACACTATTTTCTGCTTTTTTTGGCAAAAAACCTCATTTCTAAGAATAAAAAAAGGAATAAGGTATTTGACAAAAATTTAACTATCCGTGTTATGCAAGGTTGGTCTTAAAATTAATTACTCACGTGAGCCGACATATTTATCATCAAAATAATGACGCAATTTTGTTCTTAATGTGCCACGGCTTACGCCTAACATTAAAGCTGCACGCGATTGATTATATTTACAATGTTCCATGACCGCTCTGAACAATGGGGTTTCTACTTCTTCAAGAACAAATTTATACAGATCAACAGGATCAGTACCTTTAAGTTCTGAAAAATAGCGTTGTACGCATTGCGTAACACTTACCGCCAATGAAGAGGTAGTCTCTTCTATGCTTTTGTTTAATGAAGTTGACATTGTTAAGCTCCTTAATAATTTCATTAAAATTTTCGTGATTTATATAACTAACCAAGCGGGATCAAATGACTTATTATTGACAGTCAATTGTCCATTTTTATAATGGATACTAATTATATAATCTGACGCCTTCGACTCTAAAACCCCAGAGCTCAACAAAGATGAAATTTTTGCATCTGTGCGACTAGCTGCAGTTTTATGAAGTTCCTCAACAGAGGGTTGGTTTTGATCGGTTAGCATTTGTTGCGACATTTGTTTTTCGACCACTTCAGCAACCCAACCTGATAATAAGCCTTGGGATATTTGAATATTCCAATTGACTTCCAATTTTTGTAATGCCTTCAAACTATCTGTTGTGCCAGAAGCGTCTGATGGAACAACCACTGAACCTGAAGAATCAATACGGCCATTATCGAGAACCATATGAAGTTTTTTGAGGTCATATTCGAAGCCATATTTCACTAATTCTGGCAATGAGGACATCAAAGACCAAAGATTCTTTTGTCTAAAACTTGGAGAGGCATTTTGTTCTTGCTGCAAAGTTTGGTGCATACGATAAAGTACACCGGGATTCAAATTGCTCAGCTGTGTATCCAATTCGAAAGGCCCCATGGTCTTATCATTGAACAAAAGCTTTTTCAGTTGCATCTTTACTTATGCAGAAAATTGATTATTGTTAACGTCTGATGCTGTATGTAAAGCAAAGTCAGCTAATTTTATTTTATTTTGATTAAAATCAAGTATATCGACAGCAGCAACATTCAAATTGCCACGACCCGTGTATAAGTTTGAAGGATCTTGCTTGAACTTATACTCAGATTGGACGTCTGTTAAAGTATATTGGGATTTATCCTTAATCAGATTCAAACCTACAAAATTAATCACGCCATCAAAGAA
>JAKFUY010000225.1 GCA_021732495.1 Legionellales bacterium
GATTTAAATGATTCAGGTGCATCACTAAATTCTAACTTCATTGCAACCATAATAGATAGCAAATGGGATAAGAATTGGTGAGGTTCATCAACAATTGTAACATCTACATCGAATGGAGATTGATAGTTGGATACATTCAATGATGCAATTTTAGCACCATTTAAAAATGCTTTTCTGACTCTTGCAGCAGCCATTGGAACTTCACGTTTTAAATGCGTGCCAAATAAAAACACTACTGACTGGTTTTCAACTTCTGCATACTTGATGCTGTTCTTAATATTTTGTAATGATTGCCCATCTATCGCAAAATCACTTTGACGTAAACGATGATCCACATTCTCAACTTTTAGGGCACGCATCCATTTTTGTAATATAAAAAATTCTTCAGTAGTCGATGAAGGTGAGGCAAATGCTGCTAAGGATTTTGAGCCATGGTTAGCCAAAACCTCACCTAGTTTAGATGCTGCAAAATTTAATGCTGCAGACCAGTCAACCACCTGCCATTGACCATTTTGTTTGATTTGGGGATGAGCAAGTCTATTTTCTGATTGCACCCCTGTATACCCAAACCGGTCACGATCAGATATCCATGTTTCATTGATTGATTCACACTCTTTAGGAATTACTCGCATTAACTTACCACGTCTCGTGTGGATATAAAGATTGGAACCCAAACAATCATGAGGAGCAATTCCTGGTTTTTGTACCAACTCCCATGAGCGAGCAGTATATCGATACGGTTTTGAAGTCAGTGCGCCTACCGGACATAAATCAATAATATTTCCAGATATTTCCGACCGTATGCTAGACTCAACATAGGTCCCAATTTGAATATCCTCACCTCGAAATGGTGCACCCATTTCTCTTAATCCTGCAATTTCTTCTCCAAATCGCACGCATCGAGTGCAGTGAATGCAGCGAGTCATTTCTGTAGAAATAAGTGATCCCAGATTGGTATCATCAACCGAACGCTTCGGCTCTCCAAAATTTGAATGGTCATCACCAAAGCCCATTGAAACATCTTGCAACTCACACTCACCACCTTGATCACAGATTGGGCAGTCAAGTGGATGGTTAATAAGCAAGAATTCCATAATAATTTTCTGAGATTTTAATGCTTCCTCAGATTTGGTAAAAACCTTCATACCCTGACTGATTGGTGTAGCACATGCAGGTACTGTTTTCTTACTATTTTCGATGGCCACCAAACACATTCTGCAGTTGGCCGCAACTGACAATTTCTTGTGGTAACAAAAACGAGGAATATGGATCCCTGCTTCATCAGCTACCTCAATAATCATTTTGCCATTTTCTACTTCAAATGTTTTACCATCAATTTCAATTGTTGCCATGGTTAACACCTTGCAATTTTTCAACTAGTGAACGTTTGTGAATTATAAAATACTCAAACTCATGATAAAAATGTTTAACAAAACTTTGTACTGGCCAGGCTGCAGCTTCACCAAAAGCACATATGGTACGGCCTTCAATATTGTCAGCTACATTAACCAACTGATTTAAATCTGAAAGTTCTGCATGTCCTTCAACGATACGTTGCAGAATACGCCTCATCCAACCTGTCCCCTCTCTGCAAGGAGTACATTGTCCGCAGGACTCGTGATCATAAAACTCGGCAATGCGATACAGTGCATCCACCATACAGGTTGTATCGTCCATAATAATGACCGCACCTGATCCTAAACCAGAACCCACCGATTGCAAACTATCATAATCCATAGTCAGCTTCATCATGATATCACCTGGAACCACAGGCATTGATGTACCACCAGGAATAACAGCTTTTAATGTTCTATTCGGATATAGCCCCCCAGCCATTTGCAGTATATCGGCAAATGAGGTGCCCAAGGGCACTTCAATATTTTTGGGTTGCTGAACATGCCCACTGATACAGAAGCACTTGGTGCCTCCATTATTTGGCTTACCAAGATTTAAAAACCATTCCCCACCCTTTTCCAAAATAAGCGGCACAGAAGCGAAGGTTTCGGTATTGTTGACGGTAGTAGGCCTGCCATATAACCCAAAATTAGCGGGAAATGGAGGCTTAAAGCGAGGCATGCCTTTTTTTCCCTCGATAGAGTTTAAAAGTGCTGTTTCTTCCCCGCAGATATAGGCGCCAGCTCCTAAATGTTGATACAAATCAAAATCGACACCTGAATTGAGAATATTTTTTCCGAGAAAACCGGCTTTATAGGCTTCTTTTAAAGCACGTTCAACTGTTTCATAAGGTTCCCAGAACTCACCTCGTATGTAATTATATCCTACCGTTGCATTCATGACATAGCCTGCAATTGCCATCCCCTCAATCAACTGATGAGGATTAAAGCGCATGATGTCTCTATCCTTACAGGTCCCTGGTTCTCCCTCATCTGAGTTGCATACCACATATTTTTGACCAGGGGTGTTGGGATTAAGGAAGCTCCATTTTAACCCTGTCGGAAAACCGGCGCCGCCTCTTCCTCGAAGGGCGCTAACTTTAAGCTGCTGTATGATCTCCTGAGCTGGAATTTTTTCTTTTAATATTTTTTCCCAAACCTTATAGCCACCTATCTTTCGGTAGGTTTCCAAAGATGCAGGATCAGGCAAATTTATGGTTCGGTAGCATACTTGGTTTATTTCCACCATCGTCATCAACTCCATCAAAGATTCTCATCTTTTTTTATTTAGCTCAACGTAAATAACATCGAACCTATTTGTATTGCTCTAAAATACCTGATAATTTTTCTTTCGTCAGGTTTTCATGATATGTCTTGTTCACTTGCATCATCGGTGCATTCACACAGGCGCCTAAACATTCAGCTGTTTTTAATGTGAATTTCCCATCTGTGGATGTTTCTCCACATTGGACTGATAAATGTTGTTCAAGTTCACTAACAATCTTATCAGCACCTCTCAGATGACAAGAAATAGAACGACAAACAAAAATGATATTGTCACCAACAGGTTTATGCTCATACATGCTATAGAAGGAGGCAACTTCATAAACGGCAATAGCAGGCATATCCAAGTAGTCGGCAATTGCATCCATCAGTTGAGGCGTTAAATGCCCACATTCTTCCTGTGCAATAGTTAATGCTCGCATAACCGTCGACTGCTGACATCCTTCGGGATAATTCTTAATATTTTCGTTGATTTCATGAATAGCTTTCTCTGAAATCCATGTATTTAACTTATTCTTTATTTGCTCTGTCATGTTATTGATTCACTCTTGATTCGTCATAGTAAGACATGACTATCGGTCAATTTCTCCAAATACGATGTCTTGACTTGCCAATATGGCAACACCATCAGCCAACATATGGCCGCGCACCATTTGATCATAACCTGACAAATGGGCAAATCCTGGGGCTCTAATTTTGAGGCGATAAGGCTTATTGGCGCCATCAGAAACCAAATATATACCAAACTCACCTTTAGGCGCTTCTACTGCTGAGTAAACTTCTCCAACTGGCAAACTAAAGCCTTCTGTGTAAAGTTTGAAATGATGGATCATGGCCTCCATATCATCTTTCATTTCCACTCGTTTTGGAGGCGTCACCTTATGATCTTGGGCCTTAATCTCACCTGGATTTTTTCTTAACCACTCAACACATTGCCGAATGATACGATTGGATTGGCGCATTTCTTCGACACGAACCAAATAACGATCATAACAGTCGCCTGTTTTTCCAACGGGGATATCGAAATCAACAAAATCATACGCAGCATATGATTGCTTTTTTCGTAGATCCCAAGCCACACCCGAGGCACGCAGCATTGGACCTGTAAACCCCCAATCCAATGCCTGCTCTGGAGTCACAATACCGATATCTACATTGCGTTGTTTCCAAATACGGTTGTCGGTTAATAATGTTTCATATTCATCGACACATTTTGGAAATCGTTCCGTAAACGCCCCAATAAAATCTAGTAAGCTTCCATGACGATACTCATTCATCTTTTCAACTTCACGTTCCGTATGCCATCTTGAGGCCGTATACATCGGCATGGTTGAGGGTAGATCTTGTGCGACCCCACCAGGGCGATAATATTTTGCATGCATTCGAGTCCCAGAAACAGCCTCGTAACAATCGAGTAGATCTTCCCGCTCGCGGAAACAATAGAGAAAAACTGACATAGCGCCAATATCTAGGGCTGTGGCACCTAACCATAACAGATGATTAAGAATACGTGTTATTTCATCGAATAGTGTTCGAATATATTGGGCGCGGATTGGAACTTTAATTTCCAATAGCTTTTCTATTGATCTCACATAGGCATGTTCGTTGCACATCATGGATACATAATCCAGCCTATCCATATAGCCAATATTCTGTACATACGGCTTGGTTTCAGCTAATTTCTCAGTGGCACGATGCAATAAGCCAATATGCGGATCAGCCCGGACAATGGTCTCTCCTTCTAATTCCAAAACCAATCTCAGAACGCCATGCGCAGCTGGATGCTGAGGGCCAAAATTTAGGGTGTAATTCTGTAATTCCATCAATGCCCCTCTTTATCGCTTAGATGGCGATTGTCATCTCTAATTACTTTAGGAACCAACACACGTGGTTCTATCGAAACAGGCTCATAGACGACACGTTTTACAGTGGCATCATATCTCATCTCAACATATCCACTTAACGGAAAATCTTTGCGGAAAGGATGTCCAATAAATCCATAATCTGTCAAAAGACGTCTTAAATCTGGATGGCCTTGAAATAAAATTCCATATAAATCATAGGCTTCACGCTCAAACCAGTTAGCGCCGCTCCATAAAAATATCGATGTAGGAATGGTTAGTATCTTCTCGTTTAGAAAAACTTTAACGCGACATCGGTGATTAAGCTCCGTCGAGAGTAAATGATAAACCACTGCAAAGCGCTGGGGTGTATTTAAAATAGAGTCTTGAGTGACAGACTCAACACCTCTTGAGTAGCTGCTCCCAGAAGAAAAATCAGTTTCCCAATCACTTTTACCATAGGTCAGGTAATCTACTGCACATAAATCAATTAAGCTATCAAACTTAAAATGAATGCCATTTTTCAATAGTGCCAGTAGCTCAATAATTTTTTCAACAGGACAAGCAATTGTTGTCTCACCAAACTGTTTGGCTACTTCTACTGAAAACCCTAGGGTTTTTTCTGAAAGAAGATCTTGAATCGTGGAATTGAGTTCCATATTTTCCTCAATTGCTAGGTCAATTAAATATCGATAACAGAACGATGACGAATTTTATTTTGTAGTTGTATAATTCCATACAACAGCGCCTCCGCTGTAGGAGGACAACCAGGAACATAAATATCAACTGGAACGATTCTATCACATCCTCGAACAACAGAATAAGAGTAGTGGTAATAGCCGCCTCCGTTGGCGCATGATCCCATTGAAATCACCCACCGTGGCTCAGCCATCTGGTCATAAACCTTGCGAAAAGCCGGCGCCATTTTATTACAAAGCGTGCCTGCGACAATCATCACATCGGACTGCCTGGGGCTTGGCCGAAAAATGATTCCAAAACGATCGAGATCGTAACGGGCCGCTCCAGCATGCATCAGTTCTACCGCACAACACGCCAGACCAAAGGTCATTGGCCATAATGAGCCGCTTTGCGCCCATCCAATTAATTTATCAACAGAGGTTGTTAAAAACCCTGTCTTTTGGAATGTGCTTGGATCTGTTGACTGAATTACTCCCATTCCAAAGCTCCTTTTTTCCACTCGTAGATAAAGCCCAAAACCAATATACCCAGAAAGGCCATCATAGATGAATATCCAAGCCATGAGATCTTTCTTAATACCACGGCCCATGGAAAAAAGAATGCCGTTTCTAGATCAAAAATAATAAATAAAATAGCGACAAGATAAAAACGCACGTCAACGGGAATATGAGCTGATTCAAAAGCATCAAATCCACATTCATAAGGCGTATTTTTTTCAGCGTAGGGAGAAGATTTTGAGATAAGTCTGGATAAGACCATCATAACCACACCCAATATACCTGAAAATATAATAAATATTAGGATAAACAGATAATCAGTTAACATAAGCCTCCTAAAATCATTCAAAAATGGTACCGAAGGCCGGACTCGAACCGGCACAGCTTTCGCCACCGCCCCCTCAAGACGGCGTGTCTACCAATTCCACCACTTCGGCATTAATAGCTTAACTATTTATTTACTTAGAAGAATCAGGTACGGGTAATACGTTTTTTGATTTTTCAGTTTTAAAAGGCTCATCTTTCTTGTGCTTTAAGCCCCGCTGATTGTACGATAAAGAGGCTGACAATAGCAAGCTTGTTCCAAAAAAAAGTAATAGCAAACTGCCTGTAAATTTAAATAAAAATCCACCGGTTCCCTGACTTCCGAATACTGTACCAGACGCACCGGATCCAAATGCAGCACCCATTTCAGAACCTTTGCCTTGCTGAATCAGCACCAATATAATGAGCATGACCGCAATCATTAAATGTAAAATTAGCAACAAGTGATACATTTTAGTATTTCCAATAATTGTTTAACTTTTAGAGAAGCCCCGCCTATCAAGACACCACTGCAATTCTCTATACTGTCTATCATTTGAATGTTGAATTCATTCACACTTCCGCCATATAACATAGGCACATCCGTAAATTCCACTTCAAGCTCATGAAGAATATTTTGTATATCTTCAAAAACTTGAGCTATTTCATGATGTGTAGGCGTTAATCCAGCACCAATAGCCCATGCTGGCTCGTAGGCAATTATACACTCTTTAAAAGAGAAATCAGCTGTTTTATTTAAGCTTTGTAGCTGTAGTCTTAAAACATCTCTGGTTTTGCCTAGCTGATAGTCTTCAAGTGTCTCGCCAATACAAATCACCGGTATCATACCATGTTCTTTCACAATGTGAAATTTTTTCGCAACAATTGCGTTATCTTCTTTAAAATATTGGCGTCGTTCAGAATGTCCGACCAAAACATACTCACAATTCAATTCCTTCAACATCTTTGCAGACACTTCTCCTGTAAAGGCTCCATTTGACTCTGACGAAACATTTTGAGCGCCAATATGCAGACTTTTACCCATAAACTGTTGCAAATAGATCATAGGCGGCAATATAACCAATTCTAAATGTTTGTCCCAGGCATGAGCCTGAAGCTCGCTAATATAGCCATCGACCATCTCTATAGATCCATTCATTTTCCAATTTGCCATCACCCACTTTTTTTTCATACTTGATACCTTGTTTATGCTTCAATACTATCAATAGCTTGTTCTAGTTCGGCTTTTCTCATCAACAATTCATCCTCAAACTCTCCCTCAAGCAAGACTCGCACAATAGGCTCCGTTCCAGAAGGACGAATCAACATCCGTCCTCTATCCTTCAGCGCACATTCATGTCGGGCTATCTCTCTCTCAAAGATTGGATGACTCATCAGTTGTTTAGCATCATTGGTTTTAATATTACACAAAACCTGGGGAAACAAATGAACATCTTGCATCAACTCATCTAGGCTTTTCTGCTGATGAATCATATTCGACAATACTTGAAGGCTTGCGATAATTCCATCGCCTGTGGTCGTTTTATCCAAACAAACAATATGGCCCGATGTCTCACCACCTATTTTCCAGTTTTTTTCTTTCAACGCAGAAAGGACAAAACGGTCGCCTACATTAGTACGCACAAAGGGAACATTCATTTCTCGAAATTTAAGTTCTAGCCCCATGTTGGTCATCAGCGTCCCGACCACACCACCATGTAAATTCTGATGTTGGATACGCTCTTGAGCAATCAAGTATAAGACACCATCACCGTTGATTACCTGGCCATGGCGATTGACAAATAGAACTCTATCGCCATCACCATCAAAGGCAATTCCGACATCAGCTTTCGTTTCTAGTACTTTTTTCTGCAATCGCTCTGGACTTGTGGAACCGCAGTTCTGATTAATATTAAACCCATCAGGCTTATCTGCAATAATATGGACCTCTGCCCCTAATTCACGAAATACACTCGGAGCCACCATATACGTTGCACCATTGGCACAATCAACCACAATTTTCAAACCATTTAACTTTGTTTGCGAAGAAATGGTAGACTTGCAAAATTCGATATAGCGACCCGAGGCATCGGTGATACGACTAGCCTTGCCGAGTCGTTCAGAGCTCACTAAATCAAAAGGTTTTTCAAGCTCTGCTTCAATCGCCAATTCAATTTCATCAGGCAACTTACCGCCCGAGGAATCAAAAAACTTGATGCCATTGTCTTCATACGGGTTATGAGAGGCACTGATGACAATACCTGCGCAAGCGCGGAATGTTTGTGTTAAATAAGCTATCGCAGGCGTAGGCATCGGACCTAGCAGACGCACATCAATACCAGCAGCAATTAGTCCAGCCTCAAGTGCCGACTCAAACATATAGCCGGAAATTCGAGTATCTTTTCCAATTAAAACTTTCTTACCATGAAACTGCCCCAGTACTCGACCCACAGCCCATCCCAGTCTTAATACAAACTCAGGGTGAATCGCATGACTACCCACTTTTCCACGAATTCCATCTGTTCCAAAATATTTTTTCTTAATCATGTTTTCATTCCTACACCGGTAATAGCGCTGACCATTTGCAATGCATCTTTAGTCTCAGATACATCATGGGTTCTAATCATTTGCGCCCCATTTAATAAACCAATCACATGCGTTGCTAGTGAAGCTGAACCTCTACAGCCAACCTCTTTGTCAATGATATCTCCAAGCATTGATTTTCTAGAAACGCCCAGCAATATCGGGTGCTGGAATTGCTTAAAATGTGACAAGCGATTAATTAAAGTCAAATTTTGTTGTAAGGTTTTACCAAAACCAATCCCAGGATCGATAAGAATCAGCTCCTTAGAAACCCCTGCCTGAATAGCTAAACCTATTCTTTCTCTAAAAAAAACATCAACTTGATTTAGAATATCGATTTCTGAAGGGACGCTATTATTTTTCATGGTTTGCGGGTGACCATGCATATGCATCAAACAAACCGGGCTATTATAAGCAGCAATTGTCTCTAATGCACCTGGTTGTTGCAATGCATAGATATCATTAATCAAGTCCACACCGTAACGCAAGCCCTCTAACATTATTTCGGGCTTATAGGTATCTAAGGAAATACAACAATCACTCTCCTTTCTCAACCTAGTGATAATTGGCATTACTCGCGCAAGCTCTTCTTGTAAAGGGACAGGAACTGCTCCAGGACGACTCGATTCACCACCAATATCAATGATATCAACGCCCTGCTCGATCATTTGCATTGCTCGACGAATAGCGCTATCAACATCTAAATATTGATGGCCATCGTAAAACGAATCGGGTGTGATGTTTAAAATCCCCATGATCAAGGGGCGTACAGACTTGCCTTGGACATGGTCTTTCAACCATGTCTTAAATTCGATACCATTCATACAAACGACAGTTATGAAGGATCAGACAAGGACTGTGCATCATCAAGTGGCAACTTGACCCCATCCTCACCTGCCAATTTCTTGGCCTTCTTCGAGACAGTCCCAGTTGAATCTTTAAATTCTCCAGACATAATCTGTTGAATTTTCGGCGCATCAATGGTCTCGAATTTAATCAAGAAGTCGGCCATCAGGTGTAATTTATCCAGATTTTTTTGTAGAATTTCTTTTGCAGTTAAATAATTTCTTTGAATAATTATCTGGACTTCATTATCAATATCTTCAGCCGTTTTATCAGAAATTTCTTTATTTTGTTGAACACTACGTCCTAGAAATACTTCACTTTCCTCTTGTCCATAGGTTCTGGGCCCCATCGATGACAACCCCCAGGATGTTACCATTTTTCGAGCAATCTCGGTTGCTCGAGCAATATCGTTAGAAGCACCTGTGGTCACGCCCTGTTCACCAAAAATTATTTCCTCAGCGACTCGGCCACCAAACAAACTTGCTAGTTGACTTTCTAGACGTTGTCTGGTGTGACTATATCTATCTTGCTCTGGAAGAAACATGGTCACACCAAGTGCGCGTCCTCGTGGAATAATAGTCACTTTATATACGGGATCATGCTCAGGCACCATTAAACCAACAATGGCATGCCCAGCTTCATGATATGCTGTTAAACGCTTTTCATGCTCACTCATGACCATGGAACGACGCTCTGCACCCATCATAATTTTATCTTTTGCTTGATCTAGTTCATGCATGCCCACTTTTTTCTTATTGGAACGAGCTGCAAATAATGCCGCTTCGTTGACTAAGTTGGCCAGGTCAGCACCCGAAAATCCTGGCGTCCCACGAGCTATACTTAAAACACTCACATCTTTTTCCATGGGCACAGCTTGCATATGAACATCTAAAATTTGTTCACGACCACGAATATCTGGTAAAGGGACCACAACCTGCCTATCAAAACGACCAGGACGCAACAGGGCTGGATCTAGTACATCTGGTCGGTTGGTCGCAGCAATGACGATTACCCCCTCATTGCCTTCAAAACCATCCATCTCGACGAGTAACTGGTTGAGAGTTTGTTCTCTTTCATCATGTCCGCCACCTAATCCCGCACCTCGATGCCGTCCCACGGCATCAATTTCATCAATAAAGATGATGCATGGCGCTTGTTTTTTCGCCTGCTCAAACATATCACGTACACGTGAAGCACCAACACCGACAAACATTTCAACAAAATCTGAACCTGAAATCGTAAAGAAGGGTACTTTTGCTTCGCCAGCAACGGCTCTTGCTAAAAGCGTCTTGCCTGTTCCTGGCTGCCCAACCAATAAAACACCACGCGGAATTCTACCGCCTAATTTTTGAAACTTAGCGGGTTCTTTAAGAAAATCAACCAACTCTTTAACTTCATCTTTTGCTTCATCAACACCGGCAACATTTGCAAAAGTCACTTTAACTTGATCTTCGTTGAGTAGCCTGGCTCGTGACCGACCAAAAGACATAGCACCTTTTCCGCCACCACCTTGCATTTGTTTCATGAAAAAGACCCAAACACCTATTAATAGAAACATCGGAAACCAGTTAATGAAAATATGCATCAAGAAACTTTCTTGTTGTTTTTCTTGACCGGCAACATCGACATCATGCTTAATCAATTCATCTAACAAGGCGTAATCTGGCAATGGAAGAAAAGTAACAAAATTCCGATTATTTTTAGTCATGCCATGGATAAGCTTATCATCCTCAACGATGACACTTTGCACAGCGCCCTGCTTAATATCTTTTAAAAACTGAGAGTAAGATACTTTTTCAATTGCATTTTGATGTGGATTAAAATTACTAAATACCGACACCAGGACCAAGGCAATAACAAGCCATAAGAATAAATTCTTTACCATATCGTTCAAAATTATTACCTCTTCTTTTAGGATTTACGCTATATATCTTAGTTTAAATTACTACAATTTAAAACCTTTCGCTAGTAAGTAAACCTCAGGCGATCGATCTCGTGATGACGAGGGTTTCAATAAACTTACCTTATTATATGAACTGCGCATATCTTTTAGATAGGCTTCAAAGCCGACACCCTGAAATAACTTCACAAGAAAGTTGCCTCCAGGTTTTAATGTGTTTTTTGCAAAATCAGCGGCCAGTTCTGCCAAATAGATTGTTTTAGGCAAATCCACATGTTTACAGCCGCTCCAGTTAGGCGCCATATCTGATATTACAATATCAACTTGGCCCACTGTTAACCTAGACTTTAAGAGATCATAAACCGCCTCTTCAGTAAAATCTCCACAAATGAAATCCACCCCTTGCAATTCATCCATAGGCAAAATATCTAAGGCAGATATTTTTGCCTTTCCTGCTAATTTTTTTGAAATATATTGAGACCAACCACCGGGTGCTGACCCCAGGTCAACAATAGTCATCCCTCTGTGAAAAAGATGTTCTTTTTTATCTAATTCTTCAAGCTTAAAATAAGCGCGACTTCTAAGCCCCAGCTTATGCGCCTTTTTAACATAAACATCTGAAAAATGTTCTTGCAACCAGCGTT
>JAKFUY010000016.1 GCA_021732495.1 Legionellales bacterium
AAAATGTAAGGTCTATGATAGTAAAATTATCGTTCAGGAAAAAACAAAAATTCATAAGAAAATCTTTGAATTAGCAGATCTTCAACCCGAGCCGATCCTAGTGCCTAACTCCTGGGGAATTTAGGAACATCAGAACCTTGTTAAAATAGGTGAAAAGATCAGAGTGCTTCGGACTTCCAAGGGATATTCACAGGAAGGAGTCACCGACGCGGCTGGAATGGGACGTACCTATATGGGACGTGTGGAGCGCGGCGAACAGAATATATCGATACAAAACTTAATTCAGATCGCTTTTGCATTGAACGTTGACGTGGGGGAGTTGGTGCCTCGACTATCTGAGTTACGTAACCCAAATGTTGGTAACGCAGAGTAATGGAGCGTACCACCAAAAGGAATTGTGCCAATGGCTTATAACCATCATAGAAATCTCTTTTAGGTCGGGAATGATGTTAATCAAGCTTGCATCATAATCTCATCAGCCTCCAAATCACTTAATCTCCAATTAGACCTATTAATTTTTGTCGGTACTTTTTCGTGAGGTGCCTCATCATCTAGCATGATAAAAGAATCTGTATTAACAAAGTTTTTGGGGTAAACCACCAAACATAATTGGCCGGTGAATTTTGAAGGGTAAAGGATTCCTTCAATGCCAGCTGAATAGACGAGATAGCCTAAAATTTGTGAGTTTGCAGGTATATCATATCGGCTTGGGGATGTACGCCAGTTTGGATCTAAGAACGTTTCGAGGAGCGCCTCTGGCGTTTTGATGATCTTGGAGTCTTGTAGCTTCAATTTTTTAGCAGTAGCCTTTAATTCTTTTGAGAATTTAAAATTTTTGATCAGTTGGATTAATGGGGTGAATGTGTCTGGATCAGTTAAATCGAGCACTTTATCCAGCTTCCCACTGACAGAAACAATGGTTTCTGAGGATGGGTTCGTGAGTGCAATTTCACGAGGAGTGAGGTGCTCATTTGGGATTTGACCTAAATGCTCTTGTAACGCGGTGTCTTTGTTTTGTGCTAAATACAATCCAGGAAAAAAAGGGACTTCGGAGTTAACACCTTTCCCAGTATTAAATCGGCCACCGATAAAGCTTAAACTTCCAACAGTTGAAAGAGGGTGTAATCCATATTTGTATTTTACAGCTCGTTGCCACTGAGATATCTCATATGGGATTGCTGTTTGAATCAGTGCCTGTTGAATCTGATCTTGGATAGCACTTCTTTGACGAGCGAGTTCAGAATAATGCTGCCAATGATATTTTAATAAATCGTTGGTTCTCTTTCGGCTGGCTTGTATTATCTGAGGATTATCAAGTTCAACCAAGTAAGCGTTTGCTTTTTTATGAGACATATCATCCATTGGTACATCATCGTTGATTTTCGTTTAAAGCGGTCTGAACAAAATTGAGTAATTTTTTGAAACGACCCACACGTATCATATCTCTGGGCGACATGTCGCCTAAAAGAGGATTGGGAATAGAAAACCAAAGAATGGTTTTTTTCTGATCTTGGAAAAATCCTTCAACTAAATTCAATGCAATTGCCCATTCAGTAAGACGTTCTCTAAGTTCAGTCGGCATTTTTTGTGGTTCATAGCGTACAGAGGCCAAAGGTACATTTGCTGCACTGGCGACATCAGCTTTTTTATACTTTAAAATATCAACCACTTTTTGACCATCGACAGCGTCTTTATCAAAAAAATGAAAGTAATCTTTATCTGGCACGGTATTAAATAATGCGGCTTGTGACATAGGCAGGGAGCTCCTAATTAAAAAACATGAATTAACCTTGTTTATACCACAAATATACCATACTTTTTTGCCTTTTGCTGATGAACGCTTAATATTTCGTATCTTTTCGCAAGGTTTCGCATGTGTTATCATACCCAAAGTTGGGTAAGGTCTTGGGTAAGATTCGAATCCTTGTTATTTATATTTGATTTAATCAATCAGTTGCATGCCGGTTCAATTCCGGCCCTGGGCACCAATTATACTTAAGCCATTAAAATCTAATTTGTGCTAGCATCTCCTTTGGTTGGTATAATAATTATCACTTGCATCATGCACTCAAGTTTGTAACGCTACAATAGCGCAACATCGCCTTAGATAACTAGATTAGAACAAAAATGCATAAAGTGTATCAGTTAGAAGGCGCGAAGCATCCTGATCTTTGGTCTGGTAATACGCGGAACTGAACCCTGCCAGATATGGTTATACTAAATCCAATTTCATTGATATGGGAGTATTGACTCATAAAGGTATGTTACCATTTAAAATAAGCACTCGATTTTATGTTTCCTTCACATATTTTCAATGAAGCAAACATAAAAATGAGTGGTTAGGGGAAGTCCAGCATGATTCTGAAGTAGAATTATTTAAAAGGTTTAGGTCCTTTCTTTTCCTCCAAATTTTCAACGTTTGCTGCTGCATTTTCAACGTTTGCTGCTGCTGCAAAAAAACTTGGGCCACTGGGTTGAGGTGACGCTGAATCTTTTTCAATTATTTGAGTTCTAATAAGATCAAGCTCTTTTATCGTACTCATAATATGTTCTGCGGCCATTAAAAGCCTTTGATAATTGGCTTGAGTTAATAAACGAGAAGGAATTTTATTCCAAAGATTTTTTATTGTTTCGTCAGTAAGTAATTCTTTATGGGTTTGATCTACAAGGCTCACTAAATTTTCCATTGTCAAAATATCGGCTCTTTGTAGATACGTGAGTACGCGCGACAACTGTAAAGGTTTGTCCTGAGTGAGGACTATTGGTATCCCCGTGGTTAAAATACGAGCTTCCTTTAAACAAGAGAGTACAATAACCAAAGCAACAGGATGGGTGTGTTTTGCTACTGCCTGTCGATATTCATCAGTTAGAATTTTAGCGTCATTTAAATGAGATAGTGCAGTAGCTAAAGATATAGGTTTGGGGTGTTTTTCTACTGCTTGTCGATTTTCAGCAGTTAAAATCTTAGCGTCATTTAAATGAGATAGCGCATCAGCTAAAGAACAGGTATGCTGTGCTTTGCTACTGTCTTGTCGATTTTCATCAGCTAAAATTTTAACGTCATTTAAATGAGATAGTTCAGTAGCTAAAGCAAGAGGTTTGACATCTGCGATGACTTGGACTACATTCTCAGGGGTTAAAATACGCTTCTTACCTAAATGACGGAGCGCATCAGCTAAATCATCAAGATTAGTGTGATAGACTAGAGTTTTAAAATTCTCAGAATTTACAATACTCAATTCGTGTAAATATTGAAAGGTATCAACTAAACAAATTGGATTGTCGTGGTGATCCACAGCTTTTTTAATCTCGTCAGTTAAAACCCCTTGATTTTTTAAGAAACAAAGCTTGTTAGACCAATCCCTAAGATTGGTGTTTTCTATGACAAGTTGCACATTACCTTTGGTTAAATCTTCGATATTATCTAAACGAAAGAGTGCATTAACTAAAGCACTTAGGCTTGGGTGGCGGCTGACTGCTTGTCGATTTGCATCATTTAAAATATCGACCTCCTTTAAAAATGATAGTGCATAAGCCAAAGAAATAGGAAAAACATGTATAGCAACAGCATCTATATTGGAACGAGTTGTATTCTTTTTCTCAACTAAAATACAAAGCGCGCGAGCTAAATCAAAAGGGTTGTCGCTGTTAGCAACAGTTTCTACATAATCAAGGCTTCCTTTATCACGTAAATGAGATATTGCACAAGCCATATGAATAGGATTTTTGTGGAGAATAACAGCTTGTCTATAATTAGGATCTAAAATCCCGATTTGCTTTGAAAAATCAAGAGCGCGAGTCAAATCACGACGATTAGGATGAGCAAGGACAGCTTGTCGAATATCAATTCCGCAGTTTTGCACAATACAATTAACTTCAAGAGCCTCAGCAATTGCCCTCACGCCAGCGTCCCCAATGTGAGATTTGGAAAGTTCTATCTCCTTCAGATTTCCATTAACTTTAAGAGCCTCAGCAATTGCCCTCACGCCAGCGTCCCCAATGTAACTTTCGAGAAAGCGAATCGCTGTCACACTGTGGTTAACTTTAAGAGCATCAGCAAATGCAGTGGCACCAGCCCCCCCAAATCTATTACATCCAAAATCTATCTCCTGCACATTTCTATTATCTTTAAGAGCCGTAGCAATTGCACTGGCGCCAGCATCTCCAATTTCATTATTGTAAAAGGACATCCTTGTCACACTACAGTTAACTTTAAGAGCATCAGCAAATGCACTGGCGCCAGCATCCCCAATGTAATTATGATCAAGATCAATATCTTCTAGGCTAACATTGGTCATTAGAGCCTCAGCAAATGCACTGGCGCCAGGCTCCCCAAATTCATTACTCCGAAGGCGAATTGTTTGCAAGGCGCTATTCTTTTTAAGGGCCTCAGCAATTGCAGTGACACCAGCATTTCCAATTTTATTATATCCAAGGCTAATGCCTTGCAAGGCGCTATTCTCTTTAAGGGCCTCAGCAATTGCAGTGGCACCAGAGCAACTAATTTGTTGGAGTCCTGGATCTGAATCAAGATCAATCTCTTTCAAACTGCTATTTACTGTAAGAGCCTTGGCAATTGCAGTGGCACCAGCATCTCCAATGTCAGTGTCGGTGAGGTTTAGCTTTTGCATACTTGTATTTACTTTAAGAGCCTTGGCAATTGCAGTGGCACCAGCATCTCCAATGTCAGTGTCGGTGAGGTTTAGCTCTGTTACATTACAATGAGGATCCGTCAGGGTCAAAGCAAGGGCAATAGCTCGATCGCGTTCAGTTTTATGATGCATATTGGTTCTCCAGTTTTAATTTGAATGAAATTTTACCATGTTGGTATTTTTTTTTCAACCAGAAACGTCATCGTCCTGATATTGTATAACCCTCAGCGATTATATTCAAAATTGGGATATGTTAGTCCTCAACTATTTGAAAATAGTTATTGGAGTGTAATGTAAAAGACGGCTGAGCTAATATGTTCGGATTTGCTTGACCACCTCAATCGAATCAGGATTTCAAATATCAGTTAGTTAGACTAGGTGAAGAAGTGGAACTTCCAACCATTCGTTATTTTAAACGTGGCCAAAGCGCTATCAGCGAAGCGAGTGGGCATCGGAAACAAGTGTTGATCTTCGACAAAGAGGTTAATTAAGATAAAGCGTACAGTTTCCCTGATGAGCAGAATTGCACATCATTCACCCTACGTAAATCAGCATTACTCTTAGAGGCTCAGGAAGCAAAACATAATGCTTAAAAAGAAAAAATAGGCCAGGTGCGTTGGGCTAAGGCATCTAAATACTTTATGGACTGCTCATGTTGGCACGTCTTTTGCCCGGATATTTTATAGTATATTAAGAATATGTTGGGGGTTTTAGCGTATCGGATTGATTTTTAATTGGTGCCCAGGGCCGGAATCGAACCGGCATGGTGTTACCACCGAGGGATTTTAAGTCCCTTGCGTCTACCTGTTTCGCCACCTGGGCATTGTATAAATCTTAATGAAGGCTGAGGCCGGAATCGAACCGGCGTACGCGGCTTTGCAGGCCGCTGCATAACCACTCTGCCACCCAGCCAAAAAAATGCGGTTTTGTAGCTTAAACTGGAGCGGGAAACGAGGCTCGAACTCGCGACCCCAACCTTGGCAAGGTTGTGCTCTACCACTGAGCTATTCCCGCACGCTTTGTGAAATGGATTTTACTTGATTCACAATAAGTGTCAATAGGATTTTTTTATTTTCTTCAAGGATACGTAGCAACTTGAGATAAAGAAAGTGCATTGCTAGAATGAGGCTCAAAAATATGGAGATTATGAATGAAAAAAATAGCAACAGTAGCGCTCTGTTTCACATTATCTAATATCTCATATGCGGGCACCATGGGCTCGATGACCGTTTGTGATAATGAACCTAAAGAAAACTTTTATGCTGGCGTCGGTATTGGTGGGACTTTTAATAGCGATACATTGAGGGCAATTTCAGTTAATTCCACAAGTGTGACTAACTCTCCAACCCAAACGGTAGGGAATGTCTATATTGGTTATGGGCACACTTTTATGGATAAACTATTTTTAGGCATTGAAGCAAACACCTATTTTCCCGGTCATACTGATAATTTTATTACGCAAGGTGTTTCAAGTGCTGCCTATAGTGGAAACTATTATTCTCAACAATACACCTTCAAAGATTATCTAGGTCTTGATCTATTACCCGGGCTTCGTTTTAATCCCAATACGCTTATTTATGCAAGAACGGGATTATCTTTTAGAGATATTAATATCAGTCAAAATTCAACTGCTACACCGAGTTCTGATAGCTTTTACAATGCGGGTCATTCCATGGGTGGACGTTTTGGTGCAGGTGTAGCTTATGGCTTGACTAAAAATATTGGTGTTGCCGTCGATTATTTTTACACCTATTACCCAACTTTTGGTTCGTATTGGAATACCTATAATCTCCAATTTAATATGAGCTCAAATCAAAACTATGTTGGTGCTTCACTGATTTATACGGCTTAAAATATCCAGTTGCCTCACCTAGCAAACCTGATATGATCAAACATATGTTTAAATATAATGGAGTGCGATTATGGCATTTGTGGTGACCGAACAATGTATTCGATGTAAATTGACAGACTGTGTTGAAGTCTGTCCAGTGGATTGCTTCTATGAAGGCCCAAATTATCTGGTTATTAATCCCGATGAATGTATTGATTGTGCCTTATGTGAACCGGAATGTCCGGTCAATGCAATTATGTCTGAAGATGATTTAAGCCAAGAACAAAAAATGTTTGTCGATTTAAATCGAGAATTATCACAAACCTGGCCGAATATCACTGCAAAAAAAGATGCACTTGCTGACTCTGATCAATGGCAAAATGTCGAAAACAAATTACAGTATCTGATTAAAGAATGGCCGAGTGAATAATTCGACCTATCTTGAAATTTTTGGTGCAGAAGGTAAGCTGTCCAAAAATATACCTCATTTTAAAACTCGTCCTCAGCAATTGCATATGGCAGAAGCTGTGGATGAGGCTATCAAGCACAAACAATGGTTAATTGCCGAGGCAGCTACTGGCACTGGTAAAACCTTTGCCTATTTGGTTCCTTCATTATTAAGTGGCAAAAAAGTTTTGATAGCAACTGCTACCAAAGCCTTACAAGATCAATTGGTTTTACAAGACTTACCCCGAATTATTTCAGCATTGGGTATTGCAAGAACCGTACAAAATTTAAAAGGTCGAGATAATTATCTTTGCAAGTATCATATCACCCGTATTCTCAGTGAATCGCAGGCCAGATCGCTTCCTTATTATTCTGATCTGATAAAAATCTATGAGCAATTGCCCCAACTTGTCGTTGGTGAAAAAAGTGAAATTCGTCATATTCCACCAGATGCTGTTTTTTGGAATGGTTTAACGGCACACACTGATAATTGTCTGGCAGCTAAGTGCCCGATGCAGTCAGAGTGCTTTATGTATCAAGCTCGAAAAAAAGCCATGGCGGCTGATTGTGTAGTTGTCAATCACCATTTGTTTTTTGCCGACTCTCGTTTAAAATCCGATGGTTTTGGTGCCTTACTTCCGGTGTTTGAAATATTTATTTTCGATGAGGCACACCAGCTTTTAGATATAGCTTCCCAATTTTATAGTCAAGCATTTACCTCCTCACAGATGATGCGTTTATTAAGCGAATTAGATACTGCCAGTGGTGTGCATCAGAAAGGAATTAAAAAACAAAGTATTGCTTTGCATGACTCTGTTGAAAAGTTTTTGTTAGATACCCAAGGTATTGTCCAATCGGTGGAAATAAAGACAATGCTTGCACAAAAAACATTACCATTAAGCGATTGGATAGAAGGTTTTGGATCGCTATTAGATTCTGTAGAGGCTTTAGAGGAGGATTGCGATCGTTGGGCGCAACGCTTAAAGTCATTATTGGAGACCATGCAGCAATGTGCACAAACACAACCAACAGGAGTGGCGTGGTTACAACCATTAAAACGACATATACGATTTCAATGGTCTCCTTTTGATATTGCAAAACAAGTAGAAGCCTTGCTCAATGATTTGTCGGCAACCTTGATTTTTACCTCCGCCACTTTGAGAACCAATCAACACTTTGAGTGGTTCCAACAGGCATTGGGCCTGACTCGCGCCAAAACTGCTTTTTGGGACAGTCCTTATGATTGGGAAACACAAGCGATGTTGTACATTCCCCATGATTTGCCTGATATTTATGATGAATCTTACTATTCAAAATTTATCGATCATGTTTTACCTGTGATAGACCAACTGGGTGGACGGACCTTTATTTTGTTTACCAGTCATCGCGCTTTGCAATGGGTGGCAACAGAATTACCCAAACGATGTACTTATCCAATATTGGTACAAGGTAGTGAAGATAAAGCAATGTTGCTAGCCTCTTTTAGACAACTCGGGAATGCGGTATTATTAGGCACAGGAAGTTTTTGGGAAGGTGTCGATGTTCGCGGTGAAGCACTTTCGTGTGTGGCTATCGATAAATTGCCGTTTGCCAATATTGGTGAACCTTTAGTCGCTGCTAAGCTTAGATATCTTAAATCGCAAGGGAAGTCAGCATTTGATGATTATCTGATTCCTGGTGCAATTCTAAGCCTAAAACAAGGCATTGGGCGCTTACTTCGCACTGAAAAAGATCAAGGTGTGGTCATTATCGGTGATCCACGTTTAATTGGCCGACCTTATGGTGGATTAATTCGCAATAGTTTGCCACCGATGTATTGGACACGCAGTTTACCTAAACTGAAAAATTTTATTGCGTCATTTTCTGAAAAAGTAGGGGGGACTTGATATGGCTTGGTTAGCATTGGATACATCAACAGATATCGCAAGTTTTGCGATAAAAGTGAACAATAAAGTCTACACACAAGAACTAACCGGCATGACCACCCATGCTGAAAAATGTTTACCCGCTATTGATGCACTATTTAATGAAGCAGGTATTCATTTAAGCGATTTATCTGGCGTGATTTTGGGCCAAGGCCCTGGTAGTTTTACCGGCTTAAGAGTTGCAAGCTCTATTGCCAAAGGTTTGGCATATCCAGGACAAATCCCTGTTTATATGCTCAGTGATCTCCGTGTTATTGCTTGGATGGCATCCCAGGTTTGCCCCAATACACCTATCTTAAGTGTCATTGATGCCAGAATGCAGCAGGTGTATTGGGCTTATTACCCGGACGTGTTTACCGAGGTCAAAGAACATGTTAGTTGTATATCGGAAATTGCTTTACATCAAGAAAGTTCAGTCATATTAGCAGGGCATCAATTTCAAAATTATCGACCAATGTTGCCTTCTTCAATCAAATTTGATGCTGAACTAGAACTAAGACCCCATGCCAGCGCCATGATACAGATGGTAGAAACCCAAAAATTTGCAGCGGTTTCAGCGCTTGCAGTAGAACCTGTGTACATTCGAGATCAAGTGACCCATGGAGGAAAAAATGGATAAAAAATTATTGGCAATATTAGTATGCCCAGTATGTAAGGGTCGATTAACATTAAAAAAGCAGGAATTGTTTTGCTATTTTGATAAGCTTGCATTTCCTATACACAATGATATTCCTGTGATGCTTGCTGACGATGCAAGAGCGTTAAGTACCGAAGAGTGGGAAAACCGATGAGTGAGCCATACCATATTATCATTCCAGCACGATTACGTTCTACTCGTTTGCCTGGAAAGTTATTAATGACCGTGTCTGGACGAAGTATACTCGAATATGTCTATCGACAGGTTGAACGTGCTTCAGCGCAATCAGTAACCATTGCTACCGACAGTGAACAATTACAGCAGTTGGCTTTAGGGTTTGGTGCAGATGTGGTCATGACCGATATGCATCATGCCAGTGGCACGGATAGAGTCGCTGAAGCAGCAAGAATACTTGGCCTTCCTGACGACGCAATTATTGTCAATGTTCAAGGGGATGAGCCACAAATTCCCCCTGAGTTGGTGCAGCAAGTGGCCAAATTGATTTCAAACGATTGGGCAAGCCTATATTGGCCCATCGATAATATCGATGATTATTTGAACCCCAATGTGGCTAAAGTAGTGCTCGATGATAAGCAACGAGCACTTTATTTTTCAAGAAGTCCTATTCCTTTTAATCGAGACTATCCTCAAACCTTGCCTAAAAGTTATAAACACATCGGTTTATATGCCTATCGGATGCATAGCTTACAGCGCTGGGTACAAGCGCCACCATCGAGTTTGGAAAAATATGAATGCCTAGAGCAATTGCGCACCTTGAGTTTAGGGATGCAGATACAAATGCAACAGGCATGTTGTGCTCCAGGACAGGATATTAATACCCTTGACGATTTTCAACGCTTTGAAGCCATGGTTTAGGTAACATTATTTTTTCCTGTCAATTTTAAAGCCAATTTTGCCACCTTCAAGTTTCGGTGAAATCGTGCAATGCGGTGGTATATGACCGCTTAAAATTTCCTGAGCCAATGGATTGATAAGCGTCTGTTCAATGACCCGTTTTAATGGACGTGCGCCATAGGTTGGATCAAAACCAATTTCCGCCAGATAATCTAAAACGTCATTGCTCATTTCCAGACGGATTTCTTGATTGGCTAAACGTTTTTCCAATTGACTAATCTGAATTTTGGCAATTTGTTTGATTTGTCCAGAAGTTAGCGCATGAAACACAACACTTTCATCAATTCGATTAATAAACTCAGGTCGAAAATGTTTAGAAACCAAGTTCATGACCTGTTCTTTAATATGCGCATAGCTTTCTTTTTGTCCCATCTCTTGAATGAGGTGAGAGCCTAAATTAGAGGTCATAACGATAACAGTATTTCGAAAATCAACAGTTCGGCCTTGGCTATCCGTTAAGCGACCATCATCTAATAACTGTAATAAGACATTAAAGACATCGGGATGGGCCTTTTCTATCTCATCAAATAAAATGACGGAATAAGGACGGCGCCGAACAGCTTCAGTGAGATAACCACCTTCTTCATAGCCAACATAACCAGGAGGAGCGCCAATTAGACGAGCCACTGCATGTTTTTCCATATATTCAGACATGTCTATTCGCACCATCGCTTCAACGGTATCGAATAAAAAACTTGCCAAAGATTTACAAAGCTCTGTTTTACCAACACCCGTCGGTCCTAAAAACATAAAAGAACCAATTGGTTTATTGGGATCAGAAAGACCCGCGCGGGAGCGACGAATGGCATTAGCAACTGCACTGACAGCTTCATCTTGACCAATTAAATGCTGATGTAAAGCCTCTTCCATGTTGAGCAGTTTTTCTTTTTCACCCTCTAGCATTTTAGAAACCGGGATACCTGTCCACTTTGCTACAATGTCAGCAATTTCTTCTTCAGTTACTTTATTGCGAACCAATTTGTTTTCATGATGCTCTTGGTTATTGACTTGATTGAGTTGTTTTTCTAACTCTGGGATTTTTCCATATTGTAATTCTGACATTTTGGTGAGATCACCAGCGCGTCTAGCACTTTCGAGTTCTAGTTTTGCTTTTTCGAGTGACTCTTTAATATGAGTTGCACCTTGTAATTGGGCTTTTTCACTTTTCCAAATCTCGTTAAGATCCGCATATTGTTTTTCTAAGTCATTAATATTGAGTTCTAAATCTGCTTTGCGTTTTTTAGAGGCCTCATCGGTTTCTTTTTTGAAAGCTTCACGTTCGATTTTTAATTGAATTAAACGTCGTTCGAGTTTATCCAAACTTTCAGGTTTAGAATCAATTTCCATGCGAATTTGACTGGCTGCTTCATCGATCAAATCAATAGCTTTATCA
>JAKFUY010000060.1 GCA_021732495.1 Legionellales bacterium
ACCTTTCAAATTTAAGACGACAAATTATTCGATTGTTCGGAGAAACGGCTTGTAAAATATATGGGCTAACAGAATCAAACTCATCCTAATTCATTTGGTGCTTAAAAATTTCGCGGGAATATAGGTTGAATGATAGATACAATAGCTCTGGTGTCATCATTTTACCAGCCATCCCAATCTAGACGGTTCAATGCCTGGGCCGTTCTAAGAGGGTCTTAATAATAAGAAATCACGGTGCTATTTTGATCTGTCAAATTGTAACTGTTTTTTTAAAGAACTGAGGGCCTCTGCAGCGTGTACTTGAAGAATTTAATCGCTAGTTATTTTTTTATTCATTATTGAGCTGAAATTAAATTAAAAATATTTAATAAATCATTTAATCACAAAGAAAAAAACATAAATAAACATACTTGTAAGGGCTATTGCGGGTAGAATCATAAAACCTAAAAACAAATGAAATTGAGTGCGATTTTCTGGAGATGAATAGTAAAAAGATTTAAATTTTTCCCAACAATTTTTTATTTTTTTTAACATGAGCAACCTTTCTTGAAATATGAAATCATCTTTCTGGATACTTTTCTATTTGTTGTGAGCACCAATATAATCCAAAACTTCAGCCTTGATAAAATAAGCCCATTGCAGACTAAAAACTTAAACTACCATAAATATAAAACTCCTGCCAACATCTTGCCATCGTACAAAAGAAAGAGTGCTGTTTTGCAATTTTAAATATTTTTACTCAAATCGATATTACAGCAAAATTTGGAATTAACCCAGAAAATTAGTTTTAGTATTCAGTTGTTTTTTTGCGCACAATAATCGATTGTAATCAATTTTATTTTTTGATGGTCGAGTTTACGTCGTGGAAGAAATGCTTAATTCTGTGCAACAACAATTACCTTCTGAAGAGCCCTCTAAAGCGAGACCATCCAAAACCGGGGGGGGCTTTTTCTCCGTTCTTAGCAAAGAAGTTCGCGTAATTTGATGGGAATATCCATGCTATCATGAAGAATCGCTAGCACTTGAATTTTTTCAAGGCAATCACTGGATGCGATTTTTAAAAAGACATAATGACGCTCATAATGAAAAAATTTTACTTGAGGATAAATCCCATGAGGCAATTCTCTGAGTAAAGTAAAATCTTGTGCTGCTATGGATAATTTATCATGTAACCCATCGATATAAATGTCTGCTTGTTCTTCCCCCCAATGTTGGCAAGTATATATCCAGATATTTGTTTGCTGCTCAATTGCTTCTGGATGGAAACTATAGAGTGATTTTTTAGTCAAGATTGTTCATTCATTTTGCTTCTCGCTCTTGATTTCACATCGGTTGCTGAGATAGGAACAAATAGGTTATTAGGGGTATCAACCAAGGGTTTTAAGTAATTTGATAGTAATTGTATACCTTGTTCTTGATGTCTAATATCTTCGCGAATCAGGTCACGTAGGTAATCGCTTGCACTTGAGTACCTTCCTTCTTCCACTTGTTCTGTTATCCACGATCTTAATTGATCAGGTAATGATACATTTAAAGTAGCCATGATTTTCCTAGATAAACAATATATAACTTAATATTAGCAGTTTTTGCCAATAAATGCACTGATAACCTCTTCAAATTTAAAACCAGTGGAGGATAATGTCTCAAATTTGATCTAAAATTGCTGCGATTATATGATGGCCATGAGATTATCGCGACAGGGTCGAGACAATTTTGTTTGTTCGTCTTCCGGCTATAAAAGCGAATTTACTCCAATGGATCGTTCCTATTCGATTACACTTTCAAACTAAAAAACACTGTAATTCCCTAGTGCTAAGGCCCATCATAGTAAATGATCAACTATACTATAAATGACGAATAGAATGCATTATTTTTTATCAATCACGAACTATAATTCATACTGGGTGGTGTTTATGGTTTAGAATTATATAGGCGAGCCATTGCAAGTTGAAGAGGCTGACAGACTTTGTCAATCTTGTGAAACAATGCAGGATAAATTAATAATATGGACCTTGCTGGATACCGGATTACGTGTATCAGAATTGTGTAGCCTTTCGCCCAAAAATATTGAATGGCAGCAAAAAGCATTACGCATTACAGGGAAAGGTGGTCCTCATGGCAAGAAGTCGAAAAAGCGCGTCGTGCCTATGTCTAGACGGGTTCAAACATTATTGGAGCACTATTTTGCAATTAATGAGCGGTGGCCGGTTGGGAGCCGTCAGGCACAAAAAATCGTTAAACAAGTAGCTAATAGAGCCAAGCTTTCTCATGTGGTAACGCCTTATATTCTCAGACATACCTTTGCTACCTTGGCTTTGCAAAAAAATATTTCTCTTGCGGCAGTACAAAAAATCTTGGGACATGACAGATTGATGACCACAGCAATCTACCTAAACTTCACAGACACGCATGTGTGCGATGAATTCATGGCGAAATGGTAGCGTATTAATTCAGTTTGAAGGTCTTAATAATGAACAAACGTTATAAAGATCAAGATACAGAGATTCAGATTTATCAATTTCGCCTTAGGATTAAAGGCGTTAGTCCAATGATTTGGCGGCGGTTATTGATGCTTAGCGACAGCAGTATTGCTGATTTGCATTTCTGTATTCAAATAGCATTTGGCTGGAGCGATACTTATCTGAATCAATTTATTATTTACGGTAAACCATATGGCGTTTACCACGATGGAGGCATTAGCTTTAGTGACAATCCCAGACAGGTGCATTTGCAGGATTTTCAATTCAAGGGCAAAGAAAAATTCATGTATGAATACAATTTTTTTGATCATTGGGAGCATGAGATTCGCTTGGAACAACAATTACCTATTGATTCAAGAAAAATATACCCATGTTGCATTGGTGGTGCACGTTCCGCAACTATTGAGGATTGTGGAGGGCCTGATGCATTTATGGCGCTGGATGATCATTATTCTCCATGGCGTATTGAAGAACAGGTGCTTGAAAGTGTCATGCGTTATCAATAAGGAAAAGAAGAATTAACTGACGTTCAAAATACATTTCGAATACTGAAATACTGGGTCAGTCGACATCAATTTAATCGACGTGCAGTGAATGATAGACTGCATCGATATGCTCAAGGTGAGGATGTTTACGACCTAATTTGGGAGGGGTCGTGTGATGAAAATTAAAATTCAGGTTGTCATTGATAATGACAAACAAGTAATCACTGCGGACATCATTTCGCTGGTGCGAGTAGATCTGTCTGAGGAAACATTAGGGATGACTTTAAAGGAGGCGAAAGAAATTGCAATTGGGATCCAGCAAAAGCTGGTTACTCATCAAATAAGCGATTATTTAGCGCATCATCGTGCCTGTGCCTGTTGTGGTAAGTCACGCAATATCAAAGGGTATCTCTCGTTAATGTATCGGACACTTTTTGGCAAACTGTCTCTCAGGAGCCCTCGATTGCATGAGTGCAGCTGTCAGCCGAAGACTAATATGAGTTTTAGCCCGTTGGCTGAAATTCTTGCCGCGCATATTGCGCCAGAGTTATGTTATTTGGAATCCAAATGGGCATCCCTAATGTCATATGGTATGACAGTCAAATTATTAGAAGATTAAATATTAGTCCTTCATCCGTGTATCATAGCACGCAACAGGTTGCGCAGCGCCTAGAGAAAGAACTTGGCGATGAATAACTAATGTTTGTTGAAGGCAGTCCATACAAATGGGATAAATTACCACGGCCTGAAGCACCACTAACGGTTGGTATTGATGTTGATTATGTTCATGCCAGGGATGGGGACAACAGAAAAGCATGATGGTTTGAAGTGATTGTTGGCAAGAGCATGCAGGATAATTCGCCAACAAAACGGTTTGGATTTGTCGCCACCTACGATACCAAACCTAAACGAAAGCTGTACGAAATGCTGATTAATCAAGGCTTGCAAAGTATCCCCCCAATAATCCCACCTAATTTTAAAAAAAACAATCTGTTATCTTGTCTCTGAAATAAAATAAATCTAGGAGAAAAAAGATGATTGAGGAATCAACGACGTTAAAAAATTGGGATGAAAAGGTAAGTTTATGTCAGCAATGGCAGACTAGTGGTCTGAGCATACGTAAATTTTGCGAGGAGAAAAATCTTGCAGTATCTACATTCAACGGATGGTGCACACGTCTGTGGTCATCTAAGCGTAAATCAAAATTGTGTGAGGTACAAATTACCAATCCCAAACGTGCTACAACTATGCCTTCTGAGTCTACTCCTATTGTTATAGAAATAGCATTGGGTAATAGTGTCACGGCACGTGTCGAGGCTATAGGCAGCCAGATTGGATTTTTATTGCAGGAGTTAGTGCATGCAACTACAACTTTACGGTAAAAAAATCTGGTTTTATAGGCAGCCTATTGATTTTAGGTGTGCTATAGATGGTTTAGTGGGCTTGATTAGCAGCGAGTTAAAGCAAAAACCACAGGATGGAATCTATCTATTTTATAATCGTGGTCATGATAAGGTTAAATGCCTGTCTTGGCACAAGAATGGCTTTATCTTATTATACAAGCGCTTAGAAAGTGGCCGTTTTAGCTTTATTCATAATCCTAAAAATCATACTATGGAAATGACGACTGAGGAACTCGGTTGGCTATTGGCGGGTCTTGAATGGCAAAAAATGCGAGATTGGCGTGAGCTGAGTTATGATAAATTTAGTTAAAAAAAGTAACGAAAACACTTGACAGGGTTTTTGCATTTTTTTCCTCTTTTCCCCTTACATCCAGTGATTGCTGATGTTTTGGGTAATAAAGCCCTGCCGTTTGCTTCGGGGGAGAAGTTCATAATAAAAATATCCTCCTTCTGCGCTAAAAAAATATCGGGGCATGGAAGAGGTTTTTAGGGGCTAAAAATCGCCCCTAAAAACCCATGTTAAAATAACCGCACTTAATAAAATAAACCTGCTGGCCTATGAATCACAACGATCTTGAGCAACTACAAGAAGCCTATGCATTACGTGGTATTGCACTGCATCAATTGCATGAGCGTGTCACCTCATTAGAGCAGGAAATAGCACAACTGAAAGAATTGTTGCGCTTGCAACAGGATAGGATTTTTGGAAAAACCAGCGAGACAGCCAAGAGCATTCTTGAGCCCACCACACCACTATTGGATCCAATAGCTCCGGGTATTCCACCTATAACAGTTGCAGTAGCCGCTCATGTCAGAGTGGTACCACCGCGCGGCCCTCGCCAACTGGACACCAGCACCTTACCTAAATATACCAAGATACATGATCTGCCTGAGACTGAAAAAATATGTCTTTGTTGTGGTGGTGCACTGCATTTTATTGGCCAGGAAAAATCAGAGCAGCTGGAAATCATTCCTGTTAAATACTGTGTAATAGAGCATATTCGTCTAAAATATGGCTGCCGTCCTTGTGATTCCCTCATTATTGCTCCCAAGCCACAAGCCCCAATTCCTAAGGCGATTGCAGGTGCTGGTTTATTAACGGATGTGGTCTTAAGCAAATACCAATATCATCTACCGCTTTATAGACAATCTAAAATCATGCAAAGCTATTGCATTACACTTTCAGATAAAACATTAGCCAATTGGGTAATGAAATCTGGTGATGCCTTATTAAAGGTTTATGATGCTTTTTGGATTATTTTAAAAAATCGTTATCTTCAGGTTGATGAGACTCCGGTTAAAGTATTGGAGACCAATAAGAAAGGCTATGTCTGGGCCTATTTTGCTCCTAATGTTGGCAAAGGTTTGGTGGCTTTTGAGTTTAGTTTGACTCGCGAGGGCTCTGTAGCTAATGAAAGGTTAAAATCTTTTAATGGTCTTTTGCAAACAGATGGGTATAACGGATATGGGGCTCTGCGTAAGCGCGAGGGTATTGTGGGTTTTGGTTGCTTATCTCATGCACGCCGCAAATTTAGTGAAGTCGTTAAAATCAGTGGCGATAAATTGGGAATTGCCGCAGAAATGATTGAAAGAATGAAGCCATTATATGCCCTGGAAGCACGTATGAGGGAGGCTGGGTTAGACCACCGAACACGCAAGCGGCTACGACAAAAGATTGCTTTCCCTATATTAAAAAATATTAGACGATGGTTGCGTTCTATAAAGAATAAAGTCTTACCCAAAAGCAAGTTAGGAACAGCCATATCCTATACCATGAAGCAATGGCCTTATTTAGTGGCCTATCTGCGACATGGTATGGCTGAGATAGACACCAATTATGTCGAAAATAAAATTAGAGACATCGCTTTAGGCAAAAAAAACTGGCTATTCATTGGCAATGAAGAGTGTGGGAAAATCCATGCGCTTTGGTACACCCTAATTATCAGTGCCATCATTAATGATTTAAATCCAAGGGTATACATCCATTATCTATTGACCAAAGTACATCAGCTCAGACGCAAAGAGATAGATCCTGTCTCCTTGCTACCTGATCGCATTGATATTAAAGAGTTAGAGCTTTTGGCTTTGGAACAAATCGAGTTTGGAAGAAAAGTGCTAGGGGCTTTTAACTCCTCTTAAAAGACATTTTTAGGCGCCTATCAATATCAGATGCTTATCGGCTGCAAGAGTCTCACATTTTTTTATCTACACCAGTAGGTGGGATTATTGGGGGGATACCTTGCAAATGAACCAGGCGATTACTTTTCTTTCTGATGGTGGTGATACCGTGCGCGACTTGCAACTGTATTTAAGCCCACAGGCCGAACATATTCTTGATTGGTTTCACGTTACGATGCGGATAACCGTCATGAAGCAGTTTGCTGTGTCACTACCCACTGATGGAACTATAAACATTACTGAAGAATTGGATAGCTTGAAATGGCATCTGTGGCATGGAAATGTATTTCGTGCATAAGGCGCTATAGAACACATCAGTTTTTACTTGGATCCTGAGGCAACAAACCATAGTGAAGCCAAGCTGATGAATGCGCTAGAGGAATTTGATACATACATTAGAAATAATAGTACGTTGATTCCCAATTATAGTGATCGCTATCATTATGGAGATGTAATCTCAACCGCTTTTGTGTGGTCTACTGTTAATTAGTTGGTGAGCAAACGAATAGTTAAAAAACAACAGATGCGATGGACACAAAAAGGGGCGCATTTACTTCTGCAACTCCGTGTAAAAACATTAAATCAGGAGCTACGGCAATCGTTTTGTCGCTGGTGTCCAAAAATGGAAAAGGAAAATGAAATGGGATTACCTATAGCGGCTTTGACCCCCCGGTTTTGGATGGTCTCGTAAAGTAGTTTGTAAAATAATCACACTGATGAACTAAGAGGTATTTAGTCAGCTTTGGCTAATGGTGATATGAAGCCTATGAAAAGTCATATTTTCTAAAAAAACCATTTAAATGCAAATTAAAAATACATTTTGTTTTTTTTGTCTATAATTGTAGTAAGCTTTAAAGTGTTGGAGATTCTCATGTTAAGTATGATAAAGCGATTTTCAATTTTAGCTATGCTTGCCTCCTCATATGCCACGTTTGGATACGATGGGGCTGGCGGCATGGACGGGGCAGGTTATGGACAACATGGTTATCCTGATTCCTATCAGGGTAATGTGTATTATGGAGGTGGTCGGCATTATTGGAGGGGCGGTGGAATGGACGGTGCAGGTTATGTACATGGTCATCCTCAGTCTTATCAGGGCAATGCGTATTATGGAGCTGGACGGCATTATTGGAGGGGCGGAAGTGGTATGCGGTGCCAGTATGTCAAACAATGTCATCGTCATCGTCATCGTCATCGTATTCATTGTCAGCCTGTTCGTTACTGTCAACGCGGTTGGTGATAATGATTATTTTCTGTAGGAGGTGAACTGAGAAATTCACCTCTTTTTTCATGAAGAGATATCTCTTGTTAATGGCTAATGCTATGATAATTTAAGTTTTTTTTTTTTATTTCCTATGAAAAAATTAGCCATTATTGGTAGTGGTCTTTCAGGGTTGATTTTGGCTCATCAACTTCAAGATATTGCAGAAGTGACAGTATTTGAAAAAGCACGGGGTGTAGGTGGGCGCTTAGCGACTCGTTATGCTGGTGAGTTTGAATTTGATCATGGTGCTCAATATTTTACGGCCCAAAGTCAGGCCTTCCATGAATTTATACAGCCGTTGCAAGAACAAGGGGTGGTGAAACCCTGGCATGCACGTTTTATTGAATTTGAGGGTGTGGATATTTGTCACCGCAAACACTGGAGTGAACGTCAACCCCATTTCGTGGCTGTTCCAAAAATGAATGCATTGGCTAAGCATTTGGCTGTAGATGTTAATGTTGAATTGAAAATTAAAATTGATAAATTAATTCCTCAAGATAATCTTTGGGTGCTGCAAGACGATGCATTACAGCATCATGGACCCTTTGACTGGATATTATCAACAGCACCTTGGCCTCAAACGAAACATCTTTTTCCAAAAAATATTGAATTTAATCTTGCTCCCATGCAGGCTTGTTATGCTTTAATGCTTGGGTTTAATAAACCTTTGCATTTAGATTGGGATGTGGCATCAATCAAAAATTCTTGCTTGGGTTGGATATCGGTTAATTCATCCAAACCTGGACGTCTAGACAGTCAATCATTGGTGGTATTGTCAAGCAATGACTGGGCTGATGCGCATCTTGATGCCGATAAAGAGTGGGTGATTTCTCAAATGTTAAAAGAGTTGCATCACTACGTACATCTTTCACCGATTCATGTCGAACTTCATTGCTGGCGATATGCAAAATCTATCAATTTAACAGAGAAACATATTTATCTGGATAAGTCTCTTCATCTTGGGGCCTGTGGAGATTGGTCGATAGGGGGGCGTGTAGAATGCGCTTATTTGGCTGGAATGGAATTGGCAAAACAATTGATGGAGCTCATTGTTGAATGAAGCTTCGAAGTCTAACTATTCTGATATTACTGCTAATCACTGCTGATGTATTTGCAGAAGATATTTTTGATCCTATATTTCCATCAACCCAATATCAAGGCACCTTAGTAGGTCTGGAGCCTACAAAAAGTGATAAAGCGTTATCTAAAATGTTTCCAGATTTCTCTGAGCAAGGCATTAATATTTATGGTTGGGCAAATCCCACCTATAATCAAAGCACTGCAGCACAAAGTAACCTACCCATTGATTTTTCTATGATACCAAATCATTTTTTGTTTAATGAAGGGGTGCTTGCAGTTGAAAAACAAGTCAATAGTGCGCAACATGAATACAATGATTTTGGTTTTAATCTCACCAATTTATACGGAACGGATTATCGGTTTACATCTATGAAAGGTGTATTCAGTCAACAGTATTATCACGAGAATCTTCTATATGGCTATGATCCTGTAATTGCTAATGTACAAGCCTATATTCCTGGAATTGGTCAGGGAACCTTGGTTACTTTGGGACGTTATCTTGCACTAGGGGATATCGAATGGCCCTTGTCAAATCTCAATTATATGGTTACCCGTTCTTTAACTTTTTCTAACAGTGCTTTTACGCAAATGGGTTTCAATGCAGCAACAAAACTAAATGACAATTGGTCTACAATATTGGGAATGCATGCAGGGTCTGATATAGCCGTTTGGAGTAATTCTGCAATTCCCACATTTATGGGTTTTGTTCAATGGACAGCAGATGATAAAAATGATTCTATTTTAGCTGGCACCAATGCTTTAAATAATGGTCAATACACCAATGAGCATGATAATTTGCAGCAGTTGAATATGATCTGGACCCATCGATTTAATGAAGGTTCGTTTATTGCCAGTGAATTTTATTACCAATATCAATTCAATGGATTGGCCGATGGTGATTGTACATTTGGGCCTTATGCGCCTTATGGAGGAGGGAGAGGATGTGGCGCTTTAATTCCTGGATACTCATCTTCCATCGCAACAGTCACCTACTTTGAAAAAAAATTAAACGAAACGACTTTTTCGTCATTCAGATTTGATTATTTCAATGATTTTCAAGGGCAGCGCACTGGATTTCAAACAGATTATGTGAGTTTTAGTGTGGGATTAACTAATATTTTTCAAAAAGTATTAAAAATTAGACCAGAGCTGCGTTATGACTTAGGTCTTTCTGGAACGCCGTATGATAATGGCACGCGTTCATCGGTGCTCATTGGACTCATTGATTTAATTTTATTGTTATAGTTAAAAAAGCGCGAGGTGCTGGAGGATTGTTGACACAAACATTTAAGGGTATGCATCAGTAATGACGGATATCTTTTGATCATGGTCATCTCATTACTCAGAATTTCTCTAGATGCGGTCATTAAGCTTTCATTATCCTGCCACTGTCGTCCCCAATGATGAGATAGATAAGCTTCAAATTGCTCTATGGCTGTATTTTCGATATGAATATGTGCGAGTAGTTCTGGTGTTTGCAGAATACTGTTATTTTTCAGAGCGATAAGTAATTCATCGAGTTCTTCTTTAGGCATTGTATGTAGTTTTATTCTTAATTCACGTTCAATAAATCCCTCATGTTCATGCACCAATATTTCATCAGTCAGCACTCTGGTATAAGGATGGCTAAGCACTGATTGTAATAAATGTTGGTGGGTAATGGCAGAATCATCACCGACCAGAGTCAAACGTTGAAAAAATAATTTGCAGCGTTCCTCTACGGTCATTCCGTTGTCGATGATTGATGCATCGGATGCCGCAAGCCACATTAATATGATAAGCCACTGATGTTTGGATAAATGCGAAGTGTATACGGCGTGTTTTGATGATTCAAACCAGATTTGGTTAGAATGCAGCATTCGCCAACAGGAATGTAGAGTATGAGAGTGATAAGACTTAAGCATTAACTTTTGAGTATTTTCATCAAAATTATCACGGAAGATTTGAAAGGATTCTAAATCCAAAGGAAGTAAAACAATCGTTTTATCGGCTAGTTTGATATAGGCGCTATCTTGTTGATAGAAACGTGCGAGCATCTCTAGCATCTTTTTTTTATGTGAAGCCAAACTGAGGGCGCGAAGTTTCGAGGCATAATAACATTGCAAAAACTCAATGGCGATAACCGATGATTGGTTACATAATGGAGTTGTTTTTCGATATTCATCGATAAACAACTGTTCAAAAATCTTTATAAACTTGATATCCCCTTGCGATAACAATTGATGGCGAATGTGAAAGATATTTCTCTGTATAATAGCATGGAGGGGAGCAAGTGCTATGAGATAGGAAAAAACAGGGTAATGTCGATGATAAATACTTAACAATAAGCCATTTAAAAAGTCAGATTCATTCTTAATATATTGTTGATCAATGC
>JAKFUY010000171.1 GCA_021732495.1 Legionellales bacterium
GTTCTAAATTGCATGCTCATGATGAAAATGGGGCAGCAAAATTGGTCAAATGGTAAGGATTCAGGAGTGTCGTCCAGTCTCTAAGACTAAAACATGGAAACTTGTTGAGATATTATAACGTATTCACCTATTGAAAAGTCCTGAATTTTTGTTATAATACCCAACTTTTTATATATAAATGATTTGGAGTAGATAATGATCCAAATGCAAACACTGCTTGATGTTGCAGATAACAGCGGTGCAAAGAAATTAATGTGCATCAAAGTACTTGGTGGCTCACATCGTCGTTATGCGCGTGTTGGCGATATTATTAAGGTAAGCATTAAAGATGCTTTGCCTCGTAGCAAAGTCAAAAAAGGCGCCGTAATGAATGCTGTTGTTGTTCGTACAGCTCAGGGCGTCCGAAGACAAGACGGAAGTTTAATCCGTTTTGATGGCAATGCTGCTGTTTTATTGAATAACCAGCACGAGCCTATTGGTACACGTATTTTTGGACCCGTTACCAGAGAACTACGTGATCGCTTTATGAAAATTATTTCATTAGCCCCTGAAGTATTATAGAGAGGATAGTTATGAAAAGAATCATCAAAGGCGATACCGTATTTGTTTGCACTGGTAAGAGCAAAGGACACATCGGTAAAGTCTTATCTGTAACACAAGATAAAGTACTGGTTGAGGGTGCTAATATTATAACCAAACATGTGAAACCTAATCCGAATTCAAATGAGCAGGGTGGAATTAAGAAAATTCCAGCCCCTGTGCATGTCTCAAATGTGGCTATCTATAATCCTTCTACAGGCAAGGCAGATAAGATTGGGTTTAAGTTTATTGATCAAAACGGACAGCAAAAAAAGGTTAGATGTTTTAAATCTAATCAAGAGCTCGTCAACCCACTATAGTAGGTAATGTAAATGGCACGTTTAAAGCAATATTATAATGAAGTAGTTGTACCACAACTCATGAATCAGTTTTCATACCAGTCTACTATGCAGGTACCGAAGATTACTAAAATCACCCTAAATATGGGCGTTGGTGAATCGGTTGCTGATAAAAAGGTTTTGAATTTTGCGCTTGACGATATGACAAGAATTTCTGGTCAAAAACCAGTAACTACACTTGCTCGTAAATCAATTGCGGGATTTAAGATTCGCGAAGGCTGGCCCATTGGTTGTAAAGTGACTTTGCGCCGTCAAAGAATGTATGAATTCCTAGATCGCCTAGTTTCTGTCACCTTACCTCGCGTAAGAGATTTTAGAGGTTTGTCTGCAAAATCGTTTGATGGTACAGGCAATTATTCATTCGGCTTGAATGAACAAATTGTTTTTCCTGAAATTGATTTTGATAAAATTGATACCATTCGTGGTTTAGATATTTCTATATCTACAACAGCAAAAACAGATGCTGAGGCAAAAGCGTTATTAGAAGCTTTTAACTTTCCTTTAAAAGATCGCGATAGAACGAAATAGGGGCTTATTGTGGCTAGATTATCAATTATTGTTCGAGAAAATAAAAAACAACTTCTCGTGAATAAATACTTTGAAAGACGCAAAGCGTTGAAAGAAATTATTAAATCATCAACTGATTTTGAACAAGTAGAAGCGGCTCAGGATAAATTGGCTAAATTGCCAAAAAACTCGAACCCTGCTCGGCATACACGTCGCTGTCAGCAATGTGGCCGTCCGCATGCAGTTTACCGTAAATTTGGTTTGTGTCGTATTTGTTTACGTCAACAACTAATGTTCGGAAACGTCACAGGCGGAAGAAAATCTTCTTGGTAACTTATGGAGAACGAACGTGAGTATGCATGATCCGATAGCAGATATGTTGACCCGAATTCGTAACGGTCAACAAGCAAGGCATGTAGAAGTGTCTTTTGCTGCATCAAAATTGAAAACACAAGTTTGTCGCGTTTTAGAAGAAGAAGGTTATATACATGCCTTTTCTAATTCTGTTAATGACGCTGGTCACCCGCAAATTTCTGTTAAACTTAAATACTACGAAGGCGAGCCTGTTATTCGCACTTTAAAAAGAATTAGCCGACCAGGTCTTCGTATTTACAGGGGCGTTAACCAATTATATCCAGTAGCTGGATTTGGTGTCGCAATTCTTTCCACATCCTCAGGGGTCATGACTAACCTTCAAGCAAAAGAAAAGCAAGTTGGTGGTGAAGTGATTTGTGAAGTTGCCTAATATTAGAGAGGTTTATTATGTCTAGAGTTGCAAAAGCTAATATTAGTGTTCCTTCAAATGTGCAAGTGACAGTAAATTGCAATGAACTTGCATTAAAGGGGCCAAAAGGCACTTTAAAAACAATATTTAATTCTCTCGTAGAAATTAAACATGATGATTCTAATCATACCCTTTCTTTCAAACCGTCTAATTCTGACCCTAAGGGTTGGGCTCAGGCTGGAACAGCGAGAGCAGAATCACATAATATGTTAGTTGGCGTTACTGAAGGATTTTCAGTAACATTAGAGCTTGTTGGTGTTGGATATAGAGCGCAAGCGGCTGGGGATAAATTAACATTGTCTTTAGGATTTTCACATACTATTGACTACTTATTGCCTGCTGGTATTGTTGCTGAAACACCAAATAATACAACGGTTATTATCAAGGGAATTAGCAAGCAACAGGTTGGACAAGTTGCTGCTGAAGTTCGCGCTTTCAGACCACCAGAGCCTTATAAAGGTAAAGGTGTTAGATATGCGGGCGAACATATTTCTCTCAAAGAAACTAAGAAAAAATAGGAATACGCTAAGATGAAATCTAGTAAGTTTCTAGCTCGAAAACGACGTGGCTTAAAAGCAAAACACACTATCAACCTTTCAGACAAACCAAGGTTGGTTGTTTTTCGATCTATCAATCATATATATTGCCAAATTGTCAAGCCTGCAGATGGTGGAGATGTTGTGTTATCGCAAGCTTCTACACTTGAAAAGTCTTTACGAAACAAATTAACAGGTAATAAAGTATCTCAGGCCCAAATTATTGGGAAGCTTATTGCTGAGAGAGCTTTAGAAAAGCAAGTTTCTATTATTGCATTTGATAGAAACGGCTATAAGTATCATGGTCGAATTAAGGCGCTTGCTGATGCAGCAAGAGAAGCCGGATTACAATTTTAAGGAACGAACATGGCATTAGATGAAGCAAAAAATGAAGGCTTGATTGAAAAGCTCGTGGCCGTTAACCGTACAGCTAAGGTTGTTAAAGGTGGTCGGGTTTTCGGTTTTTCCGCTCTTGTGGTCGTCGGCGATGGAAAAGGCAAAGTTGGTTTTGGGCGTGGTAAAGCACGCGAAGTACCAGTAGCCATCCAAAAAGCAATGGAACAAGCAAAGAAAAATATGACCTCAATATCTCTAAATAACCACACCATTCACCATGAAATAACATGGTCTTTTGGTGCGTCTAAGATTTTTATTAAGCCTGCTCAGGAAGGTACTGGTATTATTGCTGGTGGCGCTATGCGAGCTGTTCTAGAAGTGTTGGGTGTTAGAAATATTCTTGCTAAAAGCATTGGTTCAACTAATCCCAGTAATATTGTTAGAGCAACAATTGGTGCTTTAACTAATGTTCAAACACCCGATTATGTTGCTGCTAAACGTGGTAAATCAGTTGCAATGGTACTAGCGGAGCAATCATGAGTGACATTTTAAAAATTAAACTAGTAAAGTCTTTGAGTGGTCGTCATCCAAAGCATATAGTGATTGCCTCTGTTCTTGGCTTAAGAAAGATAAACCAAATAGTCGAACAGAAAAATATACCTAGTGTGCGTGGGATGATTAATAAAATTAATTATCTACTACAAGTTGAGGAGTTGGGATAATGTACTTAAACACATTAGTACCAGCGATTGGATCTAAGAAAAACGCTCTGCGAGTTGGGCGCGGAATTGGTTCTGGTCTCGGAAAAACTGCTGGTCGTGGTCATAAAGGTCAGAAAGCACGTTCAGGTGGCTATCACAAGATTAACTTTGAAGGCGGTCAAATGCCAATTCAAAGAAGATTGCCTAAGATGGGCTTTAAGTCTCAGAAATCCAAATCTAGAGATGAACTAAATTTATCATATGTTGCTACACTTGGCTTAGAAGAAATTTCATTAGATATTCTTCGATCGCTTGATATTATTCAACATAAGATCAAAAAAGTTAAGCTGATAGGTACAGCGGAAATCAAGCAACCAATAACCTTTAAAGGCTTGGAAGTTACTAAAGCTGCACGTACTGCTATTGAAAGTGCTGGTGGAAGGATAGAAGACTAATGTCACGGCCAACTGCTGATCAATTTTTGAATGGTTTTGTGGAGCTAAAGCAAAGGCTCCTCTTCTTATTGGTTGCGATATTGGTTTATCGTTTTGGTGCTCATATTCCTGTTCCAGGTCTTGATCCCGAGCGTTTATCCAATTTCTTCATGCAACACCAAAACACCATTTTTGGCCTGTTCAATATGTTTTCTGGTGGGGCATTATCACGGGTAACCGTTTTTGCTATAGGCATTATGCCCTATATCTCCGCATCAATTATGATGCAGCTTTTCTCGGTTGTTGTGCCTTCGTTAGAGCAACTTAAGAAGGAGGGTGAGATAGGGCGTCGAAAAATTTCACAATATACACGTTATCTTACGTTGTTTTTGTCTATTTTTCAGTCTGTAGGTATATCTCAGTGGCTTGTGTCGCAACATATCTCTTTATCTGGCGATCTGTCCTTTTACATTGTTGCAGTTACGACATTAGTAACAGGTACAATGACTCTGATGTGGCTCGGAGAACAGATGACGGAGAAAGGGATTGGTAACGGGATATCGATGTTGATTTTCTCTGGTATCGTCTCGAATATTCCTTCTTCGGTATCGAGCGTTCTTCAGCAGGCTCGAGAAGGGCAAATTCAGTTTATTAGCTTGGTATTTATAATAGCTACTATATTTATTGTTACTGCATTTGTTGTCTTTATGGAAAGAGCTCAGCGAAGAATAAGAGTAAATTATGCTCAGCGTACGCATGGTCGTAAAGTCTATGCTGCACAATCTAGTCATCTGCCCTTGAAAATAAATATGTCAGGTGTTATTCCTCCCATATTTGCATCGAGCTTAATTTTGCTTCCAGCAACCTTGGCTCAATTCTTTTCTGGGTCACAGAACTCACTGATTGCTAAATTTGCCTTTGCTATTTCGCCAGGCCAGCCTTTGTACCTTATTCTGTATTCTGCTTGCATAATTTTCTTTGCATTCTTTTATACGGCATTAGTATTTAATCCTAAGGAAACGGCTGAGAATTTGAAGAAGTCTGGTGCTTTTATACCAGGAATTCGACCTGGTGAGCAAACGGCCAGGTTTATTGATACCGTTCTAACACGATTAACTCTTGTTGGTGCGTTATATTTGGTTATAGTTTGTTTGTTGCCTCAATTGATGACTCAAGCATGGCATGTTCCTTTTTATTTTGGGGGGACCTCATTATTGATTATTGTTGTCGTAATTATGGACTTTGTTGCTCAAGTTCAAGCCCATATGATGTCATTTCAATACGAATCATTAATGAAAAAATCATCTTCAAAAGGCTTTGGTTTGACTAACTTTTTTTAATTATGTAGTATTTTGTGGAGTGATATAAATGAGAGTAAGAGCTTCAGTGAAAGTAATTTGCAGAAACTGCAAAATTATAAAACGGGCTGGTGTTGTTCGTGTGATTTGCAAAGAACCAAGACACAAGCAAAGACAAGGTTAATATATATATTGTTTTCAGTTTTTAAACAGTGTATTATTCATTTTTTTTAAACAAAAATCGGAGATGTTTTAATGGCGCGCATAGCCGGAGTTAATATACCTGACAATAAACAATTATGGATTGGTTTGACAGGTATATATGGGATTGGGCGTACCACTGCGTATAAATTGTGTGAAGCCACAAAGCTAGAACCTATGACCAAAATAGGTCAATTGAGTGAGCAACAACTGGAGCTTTTACGTCAAGAAATTGTAAAATTGACAGTTGAAGGTGATTTGCGTAGGGTCGTTAATATGAGTATCAAACGCTTAATGGATTTGGGTTGCTATAGAGGTCAAAGACACCGTCGTGGCCTACCCGTTCGTGGTCAACGAACAAAAACCAATGCGAGGACCCGAAAAGGCCGTCGTAAAATCCTTTCTGCGTAAATAGGGCAATAATATGGCTACAATTAAATCGAAACAAAAAGTTCGTAAAAAAGTTAAACGTGTTGTACCTTATGGTATTGTTCACGTTCATGCTTCTTTTAACAATACGATTATTACTTTCACTTGCCCTCAAGGCAATGCCCTTAGTTGGGCCACTGCGGGTACTGATTTTGATGGTTCTAGAAAAAGCACGCCTTTCGCAGCACAAGAAGCAACACGAAAAGCAGCTTTGGTTGCTAAAGACTATGGTGTCAAATCTGTTACAGTACTGGTTCATGGGCCAGGACCTGGACGTGAGTCTTCAATTCGTGAATTAATTGCTCAAGAATTCAAAATCGTTGAATTAACAGACGTTACGGGATATCCGCATAATGGATGCAAGCCATCTAAAAAACGTCGTGTATAGATTAGGAGTTATTAAATGGCTAGATATTTAGGTCCTAAGTGTAAACTATCTCGCAGAGAAGGTACTGATTTATTTCTCAAAAGCGGGGTAAGGGATCATAAAACCAAGTGTAAAGCTGATAAATTACCAGGCCAACATGGCGCTAATAAGTCACGTTTAAGTGAATATGGTGTTCAGCTGCGCGAAAAACAAAAAATCAAAAGACTCTATGGTTTGTTAGAAAAACAATTTCATGGATATTATGCAAAAGCTGCTTCTAAAAAGGGTGCTACTGGTGAAAACCTGATGGTTTTTTTAGAAAGACGTTTGGATAATGTTGTTTACCGCTTAGGCTTTGCGTCAACTAGAGCAGAAGCTCGACAATTGGTTTCACACCGTGGTGTTATGGTTAACGAGCAAATTGTAAACATACCTTCGTATTTATGTGCTCCAGGAGATATCATTTCCTTAAGAGCCAAGGCGAGGGAACAGGGTCGTGTTCAAGCTTCTATAGCTTTATCAGAACAGCGTACTTTCTGTGATTGGCTATCTGTAGAACCAACTAATTTCAAAGGTTCATATAAACAGCATCCATCGTTTGCAGATTTGCCCACTCTCTATAACTTTAATTTGGTTGTCGAACTTTATTCTAAGTAAAATGGGAGATTGGTTTCAATGTATACCGATATTAATGAAATGCTCGTTCCAAAAGCGGTCAAGGTTAATTCTGACAACCCTTTTTTCTCAAGAATTATTCTTGAGCCATTAGAGCCAGGCTATGGATTTACACTTGGAAATGCGTTAAGAAGAATTTTGTTGTCTTCTATGCCCGGTTTTGCTGTGACAGAAGTAGCTATAGATAATGTTCAACATGAATACAGCACGCTAGATGGTGTTAAAGAAGACGTTATCAATATCCTTTTGAATCTTAAACAGCTTGCAGTTAAGCTCACTGTCGGTGATTCTGCTGAATTAACTATCGATAAAAAAGGACCTGGTATTGTTCGTGCTTCAGATATTGAATTATCTCATGGTGTTGAAATTATCAATCCAGATTTGATTATTGCGCATTTGAATGATCATGCTGTATTAAAGATGAGATTAAAAGTTGAGAAGGGTATTGGATATTGTACATCTGATGCCAATCGATCTTCAGGAGATGAAGACAATACCGCACCAATTGGCGTGTTGAGATTGGATAGTATTTTCTCTCCTGTTAAAAAGGTTTCATACTCTGTTGATAGAGCGCGTGTCGAAAATCGCACGGATCTTGATAAGTTAACCATCGAGCTTTCTACTAATGGCACCCTGGATCCTGAAGAAGCCATTCGCTTTTCTGCTAATATATTGCAAAAGCAATTGTCTTCCTTTGTTGATTTGCGTTTTGATCAACAACAGAAAACCAGAAAAAATCTTAATGATATTGATCCTATGCTACTTCGCTCTGTTGATGATTTAGAATTAACAGTTCGTTCAGCAAACTGCTTGAAGGCAGAAAATATTCATTTAATTGGTGACTTAGTACAGAAAACAGAACAAGAACTTTTGAAGACACCTAATTTAGGTAAAAAGTCTTTAACTGAAATAAAAGATGTGCTTGCATCACGTGGTTTAACACTGGGAATGAAGATAGAATCCTGGCCCCCAGAGCAAGCATAACGGATTTGAGGAGTTTAAAATGAGACATCGTAACATAGGACGCAAATTAGGTCGTACCTCTAGTCATCGAAAAGCTTTATTTAAAAACATGTCATGTTCCTTGATTGAGCATGAAGTTATTAAGACAACACTACCTAAAGCTAAAGAACTTAGACGTTACTTAGAGCCTTTAATCACTGTAAGTAAAAGTGATTCTGTGGTATCTCGACGTTATATTTTTGATCGATTACGTTCTAAATCTGCAGTTGGTAAAATATTCACCATTATTGGACCCAGATATACAGAACGTCCAGGTGGATATCTAAGAATCATTAAATGTGGTTTTAGAGCCGGTGATAATGCCCCAATGGCAATTATTGAAATGGTTGATAGAGTTTAAATAAAGCTGGTTAAACCAGCTTTTTTTTAGTACCTATGTTTTTCCTCAATTTTTTCTTCAATACACAGCGCCTCTTTTTTTATATCTATACTATGAGTGTTATCGTTTTTTTTGCAGCTTGCACGTTTATTTTGCTGCATCACGGAATGAGCTTATCAGTAAGTATAAAGTCCTTAAAGATTGACGGCATAAATGGATTGATCGGTGATGCTGTTTTCAATAAATATCTCCCTGAATTGCCATTGATTTCAAGTAATATTTGCATTGCACCTGGATCATTGGGGTCATTTAGAACATTGATTTTTTCCAATAACCTAAAGAATGCCCAACTTCCAATTTCAGTAAGTTGATATTTTTGCCCGTCAATGGTGTTTATTTCTAGTGTAGCCCCCGTTTCTGGCCAATGTAGGTCCTGCATGTATAAATTTTCTTTCTGACTATCCTTTATTTCTTGATGCCCAACCTTTAGAAGCAATGAGCCAACAACTGGATCCAGGGTCATTTTCTCTAGACTAAATTGTATTTCGCAGTGACTGGCATTATTTGGAAAGAACATATTGGTGATAATATTTGCTTGAATAAATTTCTGTATGATATTATCTGGTATAGGGAATTTTTTACTGTCTACTTCTTTAACTATCCATTGCGCCTGAGAGGTGTTTATAAAGGGTTGTAGATAATCTCTAAAGAAATGCTGCATGTTCCCATTCGGGGCAAAGAAACTTTCAAATTCAGACATGCTTATTTCTTCAATCGACTCATAAAAAGGATAGTGTTTATCAATTTGTTTTTCATAACCCGAATAGATTTGTTCATGCCACCTTTGGTTAAGGTACTGCTTTGTGGAGTTCTGGATCAAAAGCCACATATCCTCCTGAATCTGATTCAACCAGGTTTTAGTTGGCTCCGGCATTCGTTTTGCATATTCCCCTAGCGTATATAGAGCGTCATTAAACTGCGTTTGATTAAAATACGAACGAAGATACTGGAATGATGCTTGCCCTCTATCGTTTAATGCAATGAACATTCCGCTAAATTTTTCTAAATCTTTCCAGATGCGCTGTAAATCCCCAGATGAGTTCACTACAAAATTAGAATTTGAAAATGCATTGGCTACAAGACGATTAAAGTCATCATTAGGTTCATCCATGTTAAGTTCAGTCTGTCTGTTTATTAATGCCACTAGATTATCAAAGCTATTTTTGTGGATATAAGTTTCAAAAATATTTTTTGCTTCTGTAAAAGAATTAAAGTGTCTGGGGTGTATGTTTTGGTTGATATTTTGCCACCATCGAATATATTTTTTCGCATATAGCTCTAGCAATTGATTTTTTAGTGCCGGATCAACCTTTACCCCAAGGACCCATCCATCTCTTTCAAGTTGTGTAAATTCTGTAAATAATTTTTTTTCAGTTGGTTTGAAATTCTCTTTAAGAAAACATTTAGGTATAACCAGATGATCTCTGTCAAATCCTTCTATTTTCACTAATTCTGTGTCTATAGTCAGTTGCTGGTTGATGACCTCGAAGGCTAAGTAATCTTGGGATATACTTTTTAAATAGTTCTGTGTATTTAAAATGGTAGTATTATCAATTGGCCAGGATATTTCCCAGATAAATTTTCTCAATAATAGCTGATAATCACGATTATTTTTCTTCGACAAACTTTTTGACCAATATACCTCAAACCATTTTATTATAAAGTCAGTTTGATCATGCCTTTTTTCTTGTATTGCTTTGTATACCTTAAGTGCTGAATAGCTGTGTGCTAGATTAGTGCTTTTACATTCTGTCTCAAGAATTCTTGAAAACTCATCGGACATCTGATTCTTATAGGCTATTTTCTCTAATTTATAAATATATTCTTTTAGCATGTGAACATTATTGATATATTTAAAGATGAATAGAACTTGATTTAAATTATTGTAGGAGCTTTCGAGTGCGAGAAGTTCATTTATATTGCTTTGATGGTAGCTATTTTCAAGATGGGTTAACTGATTTTTAGCTGTTAAAATAATATCTGCTGCTCTAATTGTCTGAAATAATACATAACTAGAGAGCAATACCCCTGTCGTTAGTAGGAACTGTATCGATTTCTCCTTGAATAAACTTGGTTTTGGCGTGTAACTGCTTAATTCCTGTGTGTGGTGTACGGCTCCATGGATGAAAAAATGTTTGTAATTGACAGATTGCACTGAGGAAATAGGTACCAACATTGAAAAATCTTTTTCAATCTTTTGATTAAGGTAATTAATATTTCTACCTTTCTGCTCTGAACTTGTGAAGTAAATATTGTGAATATGTCCTTTTTCTTGAGAAATATTTTTCACAAGTTTGAGAAATCTTGATTCTAATAGGGCGATTTGCAATGGAAATTCTCGTATTAAAATTCGTTTTTTGTTGGCTCTTGTGGTGTGAACTTTTTGAATCATCATTTGATTCAGGTGAGCAACAAAATTCCCCCATGAGTCTGAGAATATATTTGCAAAGCGTAGATGGGCTTTGGCGTAGGATAAT
>JAKFUY010000093.1 GCA_021732495.1 Legionellales bacterium
TTCGCAAAAAATAGAGACCAGCTGACTCTCCTTCAGCATACTGAAATTCCTTTTAGACGAGAAAAATCAGCATGTTAGGGGCGTCAGCCCCTTTTTTCAATATCTAAATAACTCCGAACTGGGGTTTAACTATACAGACTTAGAGTCTGCCGAAGTCTTTGATTACATTGGATCACAGCTAGGATTTACCATCGTTCAAGATGCCCCTTTGGAAGCTGCTATACCTTTAAAAACAATAAACATGTACCATCAAGAAGGTGTTCAAGGTGCCAGGAATGCTCAACACTGGGAAAGAACAGAATCAGAAGCTGATAGGGATATATTCAGTGACACGCCAAAAAAACAACAATTATCAGGGATTATGTCACTCGTATCATTGGGAACTGATCCTTTAAGATTTAATAATGGGCTGGCCTTATTAAAACTAGACGTACAGACAGCATTTAAATCTCAAGATCCAGCAAGTTATCTTATAAATACAAAAGTTATAAAGGAAGCAGCACAAAAAATAGAGGCACAAATCAATCAAATTACTCTGACAGAGGAATTCCTCGATCGAGATGAAACAGAACAATCTAGCATAAAAGATGAACTTTCCCATAGAGTAACGTTTGAGATTCAACAGCTAACGGACCGGGTTACAGCACTACCTACTGTTCATCTTGCTGGTTCTGCTTCTTTAGCTGCTAAGGGTGTTGATGTTGATTCAACTAGTACTTTTCAAAGTGATTCTTTAAATGCATCTAGAGCAACTGTTGCTTCTGCTGGAACACCTTCTCCGGTTGTTGTTCGAGCTAGCGAGATTCATACTGGGGCAGTTTCACCAAAACATGCTGCAAAATTAACTTCTGCAGTAGCTGAAGTTTCCTCAAATCCTGCTGCTTCTGCTGACAGACCTGAGACCACCACTCCTGCTTCTGTGAAAACTGGGTTTAGGCCTAACCCAGCACCTGGAGTTCATCCTGCTAGCACAACTCCTAAGGTTGATGCTAAAAAAGCTGTAGGTGCAGCTGCTTCGGCTTTTACTGCTTCTTCAACGCCGACTCAAGCAGGTGCTAGTGCTAGTGGTGCTCAGACTCCAGGCAGTAAACAACATATAGATACAGTTTTACAGAACACAGCAGGCCCAGCTTCTGCTGCTGTTAGAACTGCGTCTACACCTCAGGAGCAACCTAAAGTTGAGCCTGCTTTTCCTGCTAGCACACCTTCACAGACCGTTGGTTCAACTACTAGTACAATTCCCGCTTCCGCAACTTCGACTAATCAACAATCTTCGGTTCATTTACAAATTGCTGCTAGCCCCATCTCTCCTTCTAGTACTGCAGATCATACAGCACCCGCTGCTGGAACGGCTCCTTCAGCTGCATTAAGGTTACAAATTGCTCTTGAATCTCCAACATTAGATGACCCTATCGAAGAAAAGTTACTTGCTGGCCAAACTAGTCATGGCACAACAAAAAACTTTCAAAAAATGGTGATCGACTTGATTATTATTCATAGACTTGGTGCATTAGTGGATCCCAAATATCTTTCCAAAGATTCACCATTGTCAGAAAAAGAAGAAAGAAGCGATTTAGAGCTTGCAAAAAAGCTCCAAAAGGAAGAATTTGATACGTATTATAGAAACCACAGATAATTCTGGAATCGGCAGTTGAAATTAGGGAAATAACGTCTAGCCTTTGTTTCACAATGGTCATAGTTAAAATTACCATACATCAATTTGATGAGTGCTAAATTTTTTTAAGATCAAATCGAAGGATAGGTTGTAATCACTTTTTCAGTATTGAACTGCCGAATCTATGATAACCCCGATAACATTACTTATTAAAAAAGCAAATATAAACCTGATTATGAAAAAATCTCGTGATATCGCTAAATTTGATCTAGAATTTGTCAAGATTTTAAGATATTATACCTGCCAGATGACTTTTGTTGATGTTCAGTCATAACAAATTAAAAAGAAAACTTGAAGCTCTTTGATTTTTTAACTAAGATATGTAGCTTTGTATGACCCATGGCGTCAAAACGCTGGAGAACTTAATATGTATGCAGTGATTCAAACAGGCGGCAAACAATATCGTGTGCAAGCCGGAGATGTAATTAAAATAGAACAGCTCGCAGCTGATGTCGGCTCAAACTTTACCTTTGATCATGTTTTAATGATTGCTAAAGAAGGCCACATTGAATGCCAACCTGCTATGTTAGAAAAAGCAAGTGTTGAAGCTGAAATTATGGCACAAGGTCGCCATAAAAAAATAAAAATCATTAAGTTTCGTCGTCGTAAACACCATATGAAACAAATGGGACACCGACAAAACTTTACCGAAGTGCAAATTAAAGCAATTAATGCTTAATTGCTGATTTTATTATTTTATATAGGTAATTAGATATGGCTCAGAAGAAGGCAGGCGGTAGTACTCGTAACGGCCGCGATTCGAACCCCAAGTATCTTGGGGTTAAAAGATATGGCGGTCAAAAAGTGTCAGCTGGTGAAATTTTAGTTCGTCAACGTGGTACTCGATTCCATGCAGGTCCAGGTGTCGGTGTTGGTCGTGACCATACTTTATTTGCGTTAGTTTCAGGCTCAGTCAAATTTATGCGCCGTGGTTTAAAACAACGTCAATTTGTATCCATTGAAGCTTTAGAGCAACAAGCCTAATTGCACAATGCAATCTAATGCCCCATTTATGGGGCTTATTTATTTGTAGCCTATGAAATTTATTGATGAAGCACGTATAACAATCGAAGCAGGTAATGGTGGTTCAGGCTGTCTGAGCTTTCGTCGTGAAAAATGTATTCCTCGTGGCGGACCTGACGGTGGTGATGGTGGTGATGGTGGCGACATTATTTTTGTAACCAACCCTGACTTAAACACCCTTATTGACTTTCGTTACCAACGGTTTTTCAAGGCGCCAAATGGGCAACCTGGCCAAGGCGCCCACTGTACCGGCAAAGGCGGTCAAGACTTGCGCATTGAAGTACCTGTTGGCACAATTATCATTGATGTCGAGACCGATGAGCATTTAGGTGATTTAACGACAGCAGGTCAAGAGATCGTTATTGCCAAGGGTGGGTTTCATGGCTTAGGCAATGCCCGCTACAAAAGCAGTGTTAATCGCGCACCAAGGCAGACATCAACCGGATCGCTTGGCGAACGCAAAGAAATTCGTCTTGAGTTACGTGTACTGGCCGATGTTGGTTTATTAGGCTTGCCTAACGCAGGTAAATCGACCTTGATTCGTGCAGTCTCTGATGCCACGCCCAAAGTCGCTGATTATCCCTTTACCACCTTACATCCCAATTTAGGCGTGGTAAAAGTAGGAAGGCACCAAAGTTTTGTGATTGCAGATGTTCCAGGCCTTATTGAAGGTGCTGCTGAAGGTGCGGGCCTTGGTTTGCGATTTTTAAAACATTTGTCCCGTACCGGCGTATTGTTGCATGTAGTAGATATTGCCCCATTTGATCAACATGATCCGCTTGAAGATATTCAGGTCATTCTCAATGAACTTGCAAAATATGACGACGCCTTGCTCAATAAACCACGTTGGCTTGTATTCAACAAAATAGATGCCGTCTTACCTGAAGAATCACAGGTGATGGTTGACCACATTCTCAAAACATTGGTGTGGGAAGGACCTCATTTTCAAATCTCTGCGATTTCTAAAACAGGCACACAAGAGCTGGTCAGAGCATTATGGTCTTTTATTGAATCCCAGCAACAGCAACATAAAGACATTGAAGACAGCCCCGATTTTCCAGAAGACTAATTTTTAGGCCCTCAATATCATCATCCTATGCTATGATGATGATATTCTCATCGACCTATATATTTCTATGACCTCATTTCAAATCCTTTTAGCATGCATTGCCGGTGGCCAGGCTTTAACCTTGATAATACTGTATTTCTTCAAACGCCAACACGTCCGTGATTTACAACACGCCTGGAAAGAAGGGTTTCACCATTTTGAACAGCAGTGGTTTGAAAAAGTATTTCACCACGATAAAGTTCAACAGCAAGCCATGCAAGACCATCTAATTCGACAAATGCAAGATATTCGTGAGCAAATTGGCCAATACATGCATCAGCAAAACCAAAGCTTGTCGCTCCATTTGCAAACCATGACGCAAGACACCCAGCAGCATCTTAAAACCATGACGCAATTGATGCAATCAAAGCTCAATGAGGGTTTTGAAAAGACTTCAGCGACATTTCATGATGTTCTAAAACGCTTGGTAATCATTGACGAGGCACAGAAAAAAATCTCAGAGCTCTCAACACATGTCGTCGATTTACAAGAGATATTAGTCGACAAACGCGCACGCGGTGCTTTTGGTGAAGTGCAGCTGCAAACCATTCTTGCCAATATGTTGCCAGCACAGCACTATCGTTTACAACACACGTTGCCCAATCAAAAACGTGCCGACTGCTTGCTCATACTCCCACCGCCTACTGGCAATATCGTCATTGATGCAAAATTCCCATTAGAAAATTTCCAGAGAATGATGCAATTTTCTGCCAGTGCCCCAGAGCGGAAATCCTTGCAACAGCAATTTAAACAAGATATACAAAAACACATTAAAGACATCGCTGAAAAATATATTCTACCCCCAGAAACGGCTGAAGGCGCTTTAATGTTTATTCCTGCTGAAGCGATTTTTGCTGAAATTCACAGCAACTATCCAGAGCTTATTGAGCTCTCGCAACGCTTAAATGTATGGTTAGTTTCACCAAGTACGCTCATGGCAGTTCTAACCACAGCCAGAGCCGTTCTAAAAGATGATGCCACACGCCACCAAATTCATATTATTCAAAAACATCTACATGCTCTTGCACAAGATTTTCAGCGCTTTGATAAACGGATGGAAAAGCTTTCCAAGCATCTTGATCAGGCGCATCAAGACATGAGTGAGGTTCATATTTCAGCGAAAAAAATCACGCATCAATTTCAAAAAATTGAAGCAGCAGATTTAACCGATTTTGAAAAACAAATAGAGGAAAAAGTTTTAGAAACTATTTAGAATGAATTTTCAGCATAGTTATCTCTAATTATGCTGAAAACTTGAATTACTGTGCAGGTGCAGCTTCTTCAGCTGGTTTAGCTTCTTCAGCTGGTTTAGCTTCTTCAGCAGCAGCAGGTGCGGCTTCTTCAGCTGGTTTAGCTTCTTCAGCAGCAGGCGCAGCTTCTTCAGCAGCAGGTGCAGCTTGTTCTGTAGCAGCTGGCTCAGTAGTTGTGCTGTCGTCTGCTTTTTTACCACAAGCAGAGATGCTTAAGCCTAAAACTACCATAGATAATACAACTAAAATTTTATTCATTATGTTCTCCATTTTTTTTCTTATAGGACTACCCCACTAGTCTAGCAAAAAACAAGCCAAATAAAAGACTTATCCATAAATTTTTAATATATGGATGTTTTTTTAGAGATTTAACAGTGGTTTTAGAAATTGACCGGTATACGAGCCTGAAACTTTTGCGACGGTCTCAGGGGTTCCTTGTGCCACAATTTTTCCGCCACCTTGACCTCCTTCTGGTCCAATATCAATAATCCAGTCTGCGGTCTTGATGACATCTAAATTATGTTCAATGACCATGATGGTGTTACCCTGATCTCGCAACCGTTGTAAAACCACCACCAGCTGGGCGATATCATGAAAATGAAGACCCGTCGTCGGCTCATCCAATATATACAATGTTTTGCCGGTACTGCGTTTAGACAGTTCTTTGGCAAGTTTGATGCGTTGTGCTTCCCCGCCTGAGAGCGTCACTGCACTTTGCCCTAAGGTGATATAACCTAAGCCGACTTCCTCAAGAACCTGACACTTGCGGGCAATAGACGGAACGGCAGCAAAAAACACCCCAGCATCTTCAACCGTCATCGATAACACTTCATCAATATTTTTTCCTTTATAAAACACTGACAACGTCTCTCGATTATAGCGTTTTCCCCCACAGATATCACAAGGAACAAAAATGTCTGCTAAAAAATGCATTTCAACACGCACCATGCCATCCCCCTGACAGGCTTCGCAACGCCCACCGCGGACATTAAAACTAAACCGCCCCGCTTTGTAGCCTCGCGTTCGCGCCTCAGGGGTCATGGAAAATAGCTCTCGAATGGGGGTCAATAAACCGGTATACGTCGCAGGATTTGAACGCGGTGTTCTGCCAATAGGGCTTTGATCTATGGCTATCACTTTATCACAATGTTCTAAGCCTTTATAAGATTCAATTTGAAACTGAGGATCCCATCCCGATCCATTTAATACTGAAGCGGCAAGATGATATAAAGTATCATTAATTAAACTGGATTTTCCAGAACCCGATACCCCGGTAATACAAACCATCATTCCCAAAGGAATATCCGCATCTAAATTGTGAAGATTATGACAACAGACGCCACGCAAATGAATCACTTGGGTGGGGTCGAGTGATCGTCGTTGTAAAGGGACTGGTATTCGCAAGGCGCCACTTAAATATTGCCCCGTTAAAGACCGTTTCTCTGCCATTACATCAGCTAATGTTCCTTGAACCACAACCTCACCACCATGAACACCAGCCATTGGCCCTAAATCAATAATATAATCCGCATGACGAATGGCTTCTTCATCGTGCTCTACGACAATGACGGTGTTTCCCAAATGACGTAACCGAAACAAGGTTTCTAAAAGTTTTTGATTATCACGTTGATGTAATCCAATTGATGGCTCATCTAATACATACATCACACCAACTAAGCCTGAGCCAATCTGACTGGCCAAGCGAATACGTTGTGCCTCGCCCCCAGACAACGTTTCTGATGATCGGGAAATGGTTAAATAATCCAAGCCAACATCCATTAAAAATTGCAAGCGGGCCATAATTTCTAAATTAATTTTTAGCGCAATGGTATGTTTAGCTCCTTGCAACTCCATACCAGAAAAAAATTCGTGTAATACCCTGACCGTCCATTGACACAAATCTGGAAGTGTTTTTTCAAATACTCGCACCTGCCTTGCCGCAGATTTCAGTCGCTGACCTTGACAGACATCACAATTTTTTTTCGACATCCATTTTGAAAAATCCGTGCGATACCGTTCTCGTTCAGCTTGTCTGGAACGCTTTTGTAAATAGGCAATCACACCGACAAAACCCTTACCACCGGTTAAAATGAAATTTTGCACATCCACGCTTAAATCTTGATAGGGCGTATCGACAGAAAAGCCATATTCCATAGCAAGCATCGTCAACATCGTGTAATGATAACCGGAGCGATTATCCCATCCAGCCACAGCCCCCTGGGCAATACTGAGATGGGGGGCATTAATAATTTTTTTAGGATCGAAAAATTCATAAACCCCTAAACCATCGCATTCTTCACAAGCGCCATGAGGACTATTAAATGAGAACAACCGTGGGGATAGTTCAGTTAAGGAAAAAGAACAATAAGGGCAGGCATAGCTTGCTGAAAACAAAATATCTGCAAAAGCATCCTCCATGGATGCAACCATGACTAGTCCTTCAGAAAGCTTCAGGGCATTTTCCAAAGACTCACTTAAACGTTGTGCGTGCTCAGCTTTAACTTTACATCGGTCAACAACCACATCGATAGTATGCTTTTTCTTAGGGTCTAATTTTGGAAGATCATCTAACTCAAACAACTCACCATCAATACGTACTCTTAAATACCCTTTTGCGCGCAGTTGTTCAAACCATTGTAAATGCTCGCCTTTCCTATCTTGAATCACCGGCGCCAAAATCATAATTTTGGTATCTTCCGGAAGAGTCAAAATATGATCAACCATTTGACTAATGGTCTGCGCATTCAATTGTATCCCATGTGTAGGACAATACGGGTCGCCCACTCTTGCAAACAAAAGCCTTAAGTAATCATAGATTTCCGTGACTGTACCGACCGTTGACCGTGGATTGTGGGAAGTGGCTTTTTGCTGTATTGCAATTGCCGGGGATAAACCTTCAATGGCATCAACATCTGGCTTTTCCATTAAAGACAAGAACTGACGCGCATACGCCGATAGCGATTCCACATAGCGACGTTGACCTTCAGCGTATAAAGTATCAAAAGCCAAAGATGACTTTCCAGAACCGGATAGTCCAGTGATAATCGTCAACTTATCCCTAGGAATTTTGACATCAATATTTTTTAAATTGTGGGTTCTAGCCCCTCGAACATGGATACTCATTTGGACTCAAAATTTGAATGATTATTGTGCATTATTGTCTCTTTTTGCAGACTGCTTTTCAAGCGGTAATAAAAAATTAAAAATCATCCCCCTTGGTTGACGATTTTCAGCCCATATTCGACCATTGTGCCAAGAAATAATGCGCTCACAAAGCGCCAGCCCCAACCCCAAACCATCCGCTGCAGTTGGGGTGTTTCCCTGATAAAAAGAATCAAATACCTTCGTCAACTCTGACTGACTAAAACCAGGTCCAAAATCGGCAATACTAACCAGTAAATGTGAATTTTTCTTATAAATCCCAATTTCCACCCCCTCTTTGGCATTCGAATGTTGATGGATATTATCCAGTAAATTTTCAATGACAACTGTCATCAGATCTAACTGCACCAACACCTTGGGTAATGAGGCATCGACATACCAGGTCACCGGCCACTGCCCCCATTCATCGACATAACGATTGAGCACATTTTGAATCATCTCCTGCATATTTTGTAGACTTCTTTGTTGCAACAAAGACTCATCTGAAAAATAGGTCATTACTTTTAGATGATTGCTGAGTCTTTCTAATAACTGTGCGTAGGGGGATGTCAGCAATTGCTGGGGAATCAATTTTAATAAATGTACAAATGGCTTATACAGCTGAAGCGCAAAACCTTTTAATAAATGATCACGCACCTGATTTTTAATATCCAATAAATCCCGCATCTTTGACTGTTCGTGTTGCATCTCAACATCCAAAATATTGGCCAACTGCTGCAAACAGATCAATAAGTTTTTTTTCTGAAACTCAGACAAGTTTTGACCATTTTCATTCTCAAAACGCATCACCCCCATACATTTTTCTGTACCCTTTAGGGGTAAAAAAGTAGCCTGTGAAAAAATAAGATTCCCTGTGGCATGTCCCGCAGGTTGCCCACTTTCATACACCCATTGCACGATAGCCATTTCTTTATCATCCAAAGGATTTGGCATATGCTGGGGCAAAAAAAGTTTTAATGACTGCGATATGGGTAAAAACACAAGGCAATTTAACTGTAACTGGTCGGTCAAATAGTCATAAGCTGCTTTTAAAATATTTTTATGACCGCGCACAGAACTAATGGCTTGGTAAAATCCCATTAAAAAACCATTATTGCGTTCCAGTACACCTGCTTTCTCAAGTTTTTGGCGGCCATAGACCAAAGAGGCACTCATCAATAAAAAAAGCACACTCCAGCGACCATACTGATCCAACCACTCCTGCCAACTTGACAGTAATAAAGAAAAAGAGTGCTCATTGAGTAATAAATCCAGGCCTAGAAACAAGGAGGTAAGGATAAAAACCTTGCTCCATTCACCAATAGCGGCAATCCCAAGCCCACCAATGGCAATTAACCACATGATGTACCATCGATTCAAGATCTGAAAATGAGCGTTAGTAGCCACTAATACCAGTCCAAGCCCCCCACCCCATAGCCAATTAAGTAGCTTTGACCAAGGTTTTTTTTGTCCAATTTTCTGCCCCTCTTGACCCAATTCAATCCGATAAATCCCCACATCACTCATCCGATTGACCATCAACTCAAATCGCGATATTTGGCTCCAAAATGTATTTTTAGACTTACCAATAACCACTTGGGTAATTTTCTTGGTTTCAATAAATGCTTGAATTGCATTTAAAATTTTTGTCGAAAAAACCATTTGGGTTTTAGCACCTAAGGACTCAGCCAATTGCAAATAAGCTTGCACCTCAAAAAAGTCTTTTTTATTACCTGAGTCGACATATAGCGCATACCAAACACATTTTAACCGAACCGCCAAACGCTTGGCTGACCGAATTAACTTCGGCATATTTGCATTGTTTTTAACACACACCAACAATGCTTCTTGTTTGTACATCAAGCGTGCAGACAATGATCTTGAATAATCGTTATCAACTTGCGACCCCACTCGTTCAGCAACAATGCGAAGTGCAAGTTCTCGCAAGGCATCTAGATTTTTTTTCTTAAAAAAATGATGTATTGCCATCGACACCTCTGATGGTAAATAGACCTTTCCTTGCTTTAAACGCAAAATTAAATCTTCAGAGGGTAAATCAATTAATTCAATCGCATCAGCCCGTTCTAAAAATGCATCCGGGACCGTTTCATACACAGGAATACCAATGATACTCGAAACCACATCATTTAAACTTTCAAGATGTTGAATATTTAAAGTGGTATAAACATCAATGCCATGCTCTAGCAACTCTATAATATCCTGCCAACGCTTTGGATGGCGCAACCCCATGGGATTATTAAAAGCGGCTTCATCAACCAACACCAAGCCAGGGGCTCTTTTCAACACCTCTTCAATATTCAAAGCATATAAAACAGCCTGGTGGGTATTGACCATCTTTAATGGCACTTTTTCAAAAGCACTGGCCAATGACTCCACCTCTTCACGACCATGGGTCTCAATGGCACCAATCACCACATCAAAGCCTTTAGAACGTAAGCCTAAGGCATCTGAGAGCATTTGATAGGTTTTCCCTACCCCAGGAGACGCACCCAAATATATCTTTAACTGACCTTGATTATTTTTACGTTCAGCGACATCGGCCACATTTAAATAAACTTCAGGTGCTTTTTTCATGCTCATAGGTGACCGAATTCCTTATCAAGCGCCAAATTAAGTTCTAAGACATTGATGCGCGACTCACCAAAGCGATTTAACCAGGGACGTTCCAAATATAAAAAGATATATCGATTTAACCATATCGGTGCAATATTGCGGACTTTTGCAACCTCGGGTACTTGCAATAAAATACCTGCCACAGAAAGGTGTGGGTCTAGCATAGACGCAGAGGGCACCAATAAATCCTCGGGCACCTGGGGGCCCCATTTTTGATGTTGTTCTCCTTTGAACTGTTT
>JAKFUY010000079.1 GCA_021732495.1 Legionellales bacterium
CTCTGCCCAGTTTCAAGGCATTTTTATCGTTACAGCGGATACATTGATATCCATCAGGCCAGCGTATTATGCTCAAATATTCTAAACACGCTTCTTCATTTGGAAACAAATCCATTAATTCAACCAACTTTTTAGGGTAAATATTCATACCCCAAAATACTATATGTAGTGGGTGGTGGAGTCAACTGCATACCCAGGTTTTTTTATTACTATCGATACATATAAGTCAGTGAAGCAGTTTAGTGTCCCTGCGCCTTGCTTCGGTACTTGACACTTCCTTTCAAATTTGTAACCGCATGTACTGTCTATTTAGAAAAATTGCCACTAATACAAATCAATTCTTTATCTATTTATTTTTTCAATAACGCACTTAAATGGTCAGGTTGATCAAAAGACGCTCTTATTGTGTTATAATTATATTATAGGTTAGTGCAGAGAGTAAAAAATGTTAACAGAATTCGAACAATTAAAAAAAGAACTTAAGCCGCTTTTTGAAAAGGCTTTTTATGGGCAGTTCAACTCTCATAATCAAGGCACTAAAACAGAAACTAATGCATTGTTTCAAGCCGCCAGCAATGAAGAACAGCTTACAAATGTTCTCAAGGTACTGGATTACCATGCTAGGGGTGAGGAAGAGATTTATGATAACACAAACGTGGATGCAATTTATTCTAAATTAGTCAGTGAAGCACAGTCAAATAATGACTGGAGAATCAGCGGTACATATTCAGACACTAACGCTGCAAATGAAGCCGCAGATATTAAAAATCATTTGATTAAACCACCTCCTGCTCCGGTCAGCGCAATTGCTCCTGCACCAGCTGTTCGAAACGCCGGCCATTCTATTTGTGCTCCTAGAGCCGTTCTCCACAGTGGAAACGTTACCCCATCCAATAAAGTGTCACAAATGGGCCCTAATGCAAGTCAGAGTTTTACTCAGTCCCAAAAAAGTGTCAATCCGTTAGGTCCTCCAAAGGGTGCTGTTGGAAGTAGTAAACCCGCCGACTCCAACCACTCTCTACCCAAACGTTCTACACCACGGGTTGTTTCTAGGCCTACTGATTCTACTGCTCAATATCGCTCTGTTCTTCATAACAAAGGGGGAACCGAGGGTCCCTCTTCTGGTAGCGTCCTCCCAACGCCGCCTAAAGGTGCCGCTGGATATAAAGCTGGCCCTTAAAACCAATTCCTACAGGCTTAGATTGTCAGTTGCCAGACATTGCTTTAAAATGGGTTTTTGTTTTACCTGATGTACTATGATTTTAAACCCGCAACAAAAAGCCGCTATTCAATATACTGATGGACCTTTACTGGTGTTGGCAGGTGCGGGGAGTGGTAAAACACGTGTGATCACTGAAAAAATTGTGCATTTGATTACCAAGACGGGGGTGTCTGCTAAGCAAATTTGTGCAGTGACCTTCACCAATAAAGCAGCCCAAGAGATGAATCATCGTTTGGGGCAGGTGTTGAGCGCAAATGAAAAAAAAGGTTTGTTGGTCGGCACCTTTCATAATTTGGGTTTACAGCTGATTAAACGTGAGACCCGCCATTTTAACCTCCCAAAACGTTTTAGTTTGATGGATGAAGAGGATTCTCGGCAATTATTACGAAGCGTATTGCCGAAAGTTAAAGCCCAAGATAAAGAAACCGTCTATGCCATCGGTCAGCAAATTTCATTATGGAAAAATGCGATGATGTCTTCTGAGACATTATTAGAACAATACCCCAATGAAGCTGAGGTGATTGGCTATTATCAAGATTATCAAGCAATGCTGGTGGCGTGTCAGGCGGTTGATTTTGATGATTTGATTGTCAGACCCGTACAACTTTTACAGCAAAATACTGAGGTGCGAGAGAAGTGGCAAAATCGTTGGCGCTATTTGTTGGTCGATGAATATCAAGATACCAATCTTGCCCAATACCAACTGGTGAAATGTTTATTAGGTCATTATAGTCAATTAACCGTGGTAGGGGATGATGATCAGTCCATTTATGCATGGCGAGGAGCTAATCCAGAAAACTTAAAACAGCTGACCTATGATTTTCCAACACTAGAAGTGATTAAATTAGAACAAAACTACCGTTCTTCAGGACATATCTTGCAAGCTGCAAATGCTTTAATTGCCAACAATGAACACGTGTTTGTTAAGCAGTTGTGGAGCGAGCTGGGTCCTGGTGATCTATTGCGGGTAATTCAAACCCCAGACGATATTCAAGAAGCCGAACAAGTGGTGATGGATCTTTTGAGCCATAAGTATCAAAGGAGTGGAAGTTGGGGGGAATATGCGATTTTATATCGTGGCAACCATCAATCCCGATTGTTTGAAAAAATCTTGCGCAAGCACCATGTGCCATATCAGATCTCCGGTGGACAGTCTTGGTTTGGCCGCTCTGAAATCAAAGATGTTTTGGCTTATTTAAAACTGTGTGCCAATGCAACCGATGACTCTGCTTTTTTAAGGATCATCAATACCCCTAAACGTGGGATTGGTGAGCAGACACTGCGAGTATTTACGGAATATGCCAAGCTTCGCGGTTCGTCCTTGCTGCAATGTGCTGATCATTTGGCAATGGTTGATAAACTTCAAGAAAACCCTCGAAAACAGCTACAGCAATTTAAAAGTTGGATAACGCAGTGGTCAGAGATTTTGGCAAATGCCGATTGGTCTGCCCAGGTTTATGCATTTTTTGCAAACATTGGATTAGAGGCTTATTGGTATGAAGAGGCCGATAATCCTGTGCAGGCGCAAAAAAAGAGCGAACGGGTACAAGAGTTGTGTGATTGGATAGTACGACTTCATCAACAAAATCCAGAAGCGACTTTGGCAGATATTTTACATAAACTCATGTTAATGGATTTAATGTCCCAGCAATCTGAACAAGATGAAGGTGCGGTCCAATTGATGACCTTACATGGCGCCAAAGGCTTGGAGTTTCCTTATGTTTATTTAATTGGTATGGAAGAGGGCTTATTACCCCACCAACATAGTATGGAGTTAGAGAATTTGCCTGAGGAAAGGCGGTTGGCGTATGTGGGTATCACTCGCGCTCAAAAAGGACTGGTTTTTAGTTGCGCTCAAAAGCGAAAACGCGCCGGGGAGTGGGTGGTTTCCACCCCCAGTCGTTTCTTATCGGAGCTTCCAGAATCTTTACTCGTTTGGCATCGCTGCGATAAAACAGATCCTGTGCAATCGAAGCAATTGGCTAAAAGCCATTTGAGTGGTTTAAAAGAGTTATTGTCCTAAACCAGCTTTGTAGCATGATTCAGATCATTGATGATTTCATTGACAATATTGATGCTATCAGTATTGGTTTTAAAAAATCGCCAGTCTCCAGTTACATAGTATTTCACTGCACCAAGGAGAATGAGCAGCGCATTAAAAATGTCTACAAGAACTTGTTTGTAGCCTCTATGAGCCTCAAGCACTGGTTTTGCATCGGCGATATACTGTAAAAATTGTTGTTTATCTATTTGTGGCTTTCCATTTTCTGCTGTTAATTTTTGATATAATTCAAAAGCGGTTTTAGCAACAGCATCATAGTGCGTATTCTTAATTGATTTTACCGTATGCGTAATGGCTTTAAAGCCTAACTTCTCTATCGCTGCAGATAATTGTAAAGCAGGGTCCCCGCTATTTTTTGCAGCTGTCTCGACTTTTTCTTGCTGATGTTTGATGTCGTTAAGCCATTGGTCTTGAGCCTGAGTATTTAATTGACTAAGTGCTTTTTTAAAACTATTAAAATCTGAAGTCTTGTTATAGCTGGATAATTTAATAATCAACAGTAATTGCTCATCATTCAATCCTTTTTTACAAAGAATTTGGTTAAGATGCGCAGGATTTAAGTCGTTTCGTGCAAGCAGCAGATCTAATTGTTTTTTTGTAGAACAGTGTTTGAATAAAAGAGATAGTTCGTCAGAACTCAAGCAGTTTTCAGTAAAATGAGGATCTGCTACTGTTTCCAATTGAATATTATCTGCAGCCTCGATCATATCGCTTATGGGTAGTTTATTGATAACTGCCCGTCCAAATATCTTTAGAACGTCAAGTGCAAACATTGGTTTTTTGTTGAAATTTTCAATCAAATTTATCATTTCCGCATGGGGAATATGACGCAAGGCATTAAGGGCAATAACCGCCCAGAGCAACTCTGTTGGTAGACGATTTATATTTTTACAAGCTATTTTTGCAATAGTGCTAACGGTGTCGACCTCATGAGATTCAATAGCAGCATTCAGCATGATTTTTTCCAGTACGTGAGGGCATATAGCTGAGTCTGAATCCCAACGTTGTACAGTCGTTTTAGCCTCAGTTAATAATACAGGTGATGTTTTTAAGGCGCCAGTCCAGGTCGATGCCGACGCTTTAGGATGTGAGACTATGTCGAGAATTAACTCCGTTGAACAAGTGCGACTTGATACAATTGATGTAAGTACTGAATTTGTAACTGCCTTATGATTTTGTCTTAGTAGTTCAGATAACGTTTCTTCATTGATATCTGGGATAATAGACAATAAATGCTCGTCATTAAATGAAGAATATTTAGTCAGAAGTTTTCTTTGCTCCTCTGCGGTGCATTTAAGAGCCAGTTTCAATAAAATATCCTCCGATATGGGGGCATTTGACTCTAATATAGCTGTAATGGTGTGCTCATCGCAGTAAGGATTGTCCATGGCATCTTCAATCAAATTGAGGGGAAGCTTGCTTAGTCGTCTTATTAATGCGATTAATACTTCACTTGAGGGGGCATTTTTTGCATAGTTGTTTAAAATTGCACTTAATTGGGGAGGTATTTGTAATACAGGACAATTGACTAAGGTGGTAATCAATAGAATCCGGTTGATATATTCTTGTGGAATTTGTCGATTGAGCTCATAAAAAGCATCTAATGTCATACCTAAGCCTTTTTCGATGGCATTAAGCTCATTTGGGAGAAGCGAAACTCTGTTTCCAGTGAGAAATATTGCATGCCGATGTATCAAGCTTTGCATTCCCTTGAGATAATGAAGATGCGTATTAAGGTAACCTAAGCTTCTTATAGGTATACGAAATTGCTCTTTTAGTGTGTGGATTGTGATTGTCTCATCTTGCCAATGGTGATTAATGTAATCAAATGCCATTGCAAGATTTTTGTAATTGACTATTTGTAGGTGGCTAGTATTGGGGTTAAGTGAATGCCAGTCATAATCGGTCAGGTCGTCAAACGGATGTTGAACAATATAATCATAACCCTCCATGTTAGATTCATTTAGAGCTGTTTTTAATTCTTGAAATTTTGCTAAAGATTCAGGGCGGAAAGAGAGCAATCGTTCCTCAAAGAACCGTATCTTTTCATCTTGTTTTTGGTTAAGCCAACACATGGGAGCATCAGCTTTTAAAAAAGAGTCAAACTCACCATTAAAAAAACGTATTTGTTCCTGTAATGATTGGTATTGGAGATTTGCAAGCATTTTAATAGGTCTAGTACCGCATAAAACGGTGTTTGCAGTTGTGGTTAACCAGTTCCCACGGGACATCTTAATCCTGTCTTGAAGTTCTTGAGCATCTTGAGGCGTAATTATCATGGCAGTCAAATTGCCTCTGCTATCTTGATGATACCAAATGGTGAACACTGGTTTTAAAAAGGCATCAATCCATTCGGTTTGCATGGTATGTGTTTGAGCATAGTTCGTGCTTACTCTAAGTTCAGGTGAAAATAAAGTTACTGGCCCAGGTGCTTTGCTAGGAGAGCACATTGCGTTCAATGACCAGGAAACACTGTTGTTATAATTTCCAAAAAAATCTAATTCGCGTTCCCAGAAAACGCATGGGGATTCAACTAATGTAGGTTCATATTGCTGATTAATACACATGACTTGCGTTTCTTCTTCTTGTTGCACTTCCTTATGTACTTCAACTTCAACACCCAAGCTATATGGACTTCCTTCATATTCTTTAGGGCAATTTGGGAGTGTTTTGTCAATAATTCCTTGGAGCCTAGCACTTATATGGGCCTCATGCTCTTTTGTTAAATCAATACTGGCAGATTGTATTGCAACTTTTAATAAGGAAAGCACTTGTTTTTGACAATGGGCTAAGATGTCCTCGATCGATTGTTTGCTACTTTGCGCGCCATAGAGCGCAAACAGATCATTTGAGGGATTACTTATAAAAAAAGTCTTTAATTGTTGTGCTAATCGGGCTTTATCCGCTGCTTTTTCTGATGGTAGCGCTTGAACCCAATCTAGGGATATGCGTCTTGCTAAATTAGTCATCATCTCTTTAGCTGCAACTAAATTATCGATTACTAAGGCACTTTCATCTGTTTGGTTAAATTTATTGATAAGTTCCGCTAGAGTCACTTCGGCAAGGTTTCGGGGAGTGACTAACTCAATCGTTTGATTCTGACTAATTCCTCGCATCCGCATACTACCTTGCAAAAAAGATTGCAAAGAAGTTTTTTCATCGACAAGAACAAAGGCATGCGCATGGGTATCTTGCGTAATGTCAGTCCCTAAGGTTCGAGCTTGATCATAATAAGTAAACCGCTCATCAGGTGTAGTACCTAGTATTAGATTAACGTCATCAACATCGCTTGATTTAAGTAAAATAGGGGCGTTGGGTTTGTGGACAGAAATGGCACATAAAACTTGATCTTCATTATTAAAATAAAGGATATGTTTTATTTTTGTAATTTCTCCTTTGGTATATTCTGCAATTTGTTGAGCAACTTGCAAGTTGCTGATTCCTTGAAATGTAGCACTAATATCAATAATAGCACGGCACTGCTTTGTTTTTGTCGGGTTAGCAAATAACCTATTGATAAACTGAGTCGCATTTTCGTAGTCAATGTTTGTAATTGGAGTGTTTTTATAATGCAATAATTGAATGATGTATCCATCTGTGCCGAGAGAGGTAGTTTGGTCGTATTCAAGCCGTTCGTGATAGGTTGTATGATTGGAGGGGGTTCCAGATATCCCCTGGACAGTCCTATAAAGATCAACGTGATTAAATGAGTCGCTATGAATAATACCAGTTTCCAGATTAATCAATTTTAATGATTGAGATTCTAAAATATCAAAAATCAGTTCACGATCATGCTGTAATTGCGTGTGTAGCACGCTCATTTGATCGGCATCTTTCAGATTTATTTCACTGAATTGCAGCCTAAATTTTTCAGTCCATGTCATAGCAAAGCCCTGTGCTGTAGGGGTTTGATTAATTTCTTTGAGTAGTGGATTTTTGAATAACTCTTGCTCGGCACTTGATAGCCAAAGCGAGATTCTTGCTATCATTATTTCTTTGCTTATGCCGTTAAGCAACATCATTTGGCAAGTATAATTGACGGCTTCTAAATGATTGCCAAAGCGGCTGCGTTCATTGGGTATATTATTAGCAGCGTAAGGAATAGCTAGAGTTTGCTCAATAGGATTGAGGTCAGCTCGTTTTGAGGCGCCATAATTTTCATCCAGACGTCTCCCTAAGGTTTGGGGTAATATAACACTTACTTCTTGTTTGAAAAATGCCAATACAGACTTGGTTTCGTCCGATGCCGTTTTTATTGCTTCACACTGCGTTTGTGCTTGATTAAGTATATAGGCGATGAGATGGTCTGTAACGCCCTGTCCATATTGTCTTTTTGCATCTTTAACGAAATCAGATAATGGGCTATTTATTTCAGTAATGAGCTTGGTGGCTAACGCCTTTTTAAATGCGTCCCAATTATAGTCTTTGTCAAGAAAAGGTGCTTGTTTAACAAACTCGCTGTCAATATATCTAAATAGTGCAATGGCATTCTGGATGGTCGAAGGGAGAATGGGTTTGGGGTTTCCTAATGTATAATTTAGTTTCTTTTTGATCCACAAACCCTGATGGACTTCATCGATAACGGCATCGCCACGGTGATGCAGCAGATTGACAATTTTATCACACCAAAAAATTTGTTGTTGCCATTCTTTATTGTGCTCTTCTTCCGAAAGCAATAGCTCAAGGTATTTTAACTCTAAAGACTGAATGGACTCACCTGTTGTGACAAGGTAGCCACGCGTAGTTATTATTTCAGTAAATTGCGTGAATAATTGTTCTAAACGCGCAGACGAACTATTGCTGTCTCGACTAAATTCAAAGCGATAAGCCGCTTTATTGAATAAGCGTTGTGACATTTGGTTTAAATCGACGTGATTTGTTGCGATCAGCGCCTGAGGGACTTCAATAATAACCAAATTATCGCCTCTAGCTTTTTTCTCTGCAAGTATTGGTAGGATAACTTTTGATTTACCGCCGCCAGGAATAATCTTTTCGACCGACTCGCGAAAGGGCTTACCTGTTTCCGAGGTCTCTAAAAGATGTTTTAAGGCGCTGACTTGACGTGGGCGAAGCACAATTTCTTCTTCATGTTGGAGAAGAATAATCGCCGGTTCATCAAGTGCTGGAATTTCTTTTTTCGCAAGTACATCTAAAACGGCTGCCAGGCTGTCTTTATGAAGTCCTTCCTGCATATTGGTGAGCATCTTATTCTGGATTCCATAAATAAGCGCATGATGTATGCTGCCATACAATTCTTGGGCATTTTTTTCACTTAAACCGGTTTTTTCAATGATGAAGTTCAGATCAGCTTGGTTGTATAAGGAACAGAGATCGGCAGTCGTAAGCATTGGCCTGGCTTTTGCAAGCCGTTCAATACGCCATTTTTGGTTTATTTCAGGATCATCAGGACCTTGATTCGCTAATGCGAATGCTTGTTCCCAGCAGCCCTCCTGAAGCCTTTTAATCTGTGGTATTTTATTAGAAATTAATTCAGAAATCTGTGCTTTTGCCCCAGGGACTTGGGATAGTGCATTAGCAATCTCACGTTGTTTGATCTCAAACTCTAGCTGGTCTATACCCGCTTGTGCTTCGATAGCGACAGATTGCTCAGGATTTGCTTTGAGCCTTAGGCTCTGGGTTATCATTTTATCATCTAGCGCTTGATTGAATTGATGGTAGCTTTCAAGCAGTTCAGCGAGAGCAGAACCAGCTGCAACATCTTCAATTAAAAGTCGATAGTCTGAAGTTGGTTTTATTGCCAGTCGTCTTTCTGCTTTTGGTTGTTGTAAAAGGGCATCTGCGCTTGCTAAAATACTTTCGTAAACATCATAAGCCTCATACACACTTGGTGGCTCTACAGCAATAGTTCTGTATGTATTAACCAATTGCTTGAGTGAATATGACATTCCAAGATATACGTTTTTACAACTTTGTACGCGATATAAAATATTAAATAAAAAGCTTTGATTAGATCTTTGGTTTTTTAATGGAATATGGCGATTTGCAATAAGTGCTTTGATGCAAAAATCCTTTAATGCTTTTTTCGGAGCTGTATCGGCACTTTGGGCTATTTGTAGATAAACGGGAAAATAGGTAATGAGCTCGTCTTCATTAATATTTGAAGACAGTGCATGAAGGGCTTGTTCTTGCTTGGCAGCGTCTGCTTGAATGCCAGGGAGATTTTCAATCCAGTTACGTAAAGTCGTCTGTGTTGCCCAGCCAAGGTAACCTTGATTGAGTTCTTGATCTTGTGCTATTTCAAGATTAATAGGAACTAATTTTAATTTGGTGGATTGGGCAAGAACGGGTTTTAATTGCCTAAAATGTGCATCAATTTCTGACAGTCTTTGTCGGTCTATGCCAGAGATGGAGCGTGTGACTTCAAGCGCTAATAATGCACGGCGTTCGTCTTGCAATGCCTCAAGGTTTAATTGCATCCACTCATAGCCTAAAGCCCCTTTGGGAGCATCTTCTTTTGCTTGTGATAGTTGATAATAATTTAATAAACGTTTGCGCTCAATTGTTGATAAGGTGTAGCTGCCTTCAAGATGGCGACGCATCTTTTGTAAACGAGTGAAATACTGATAAATTGCTTTTGGTAGCTCTGTTAAGAAGTTTGTAGAGGCTTCTAATTCAAGTATTTTATATTGCGCATTCGCCGATATATCCTCAGGACTAGGCGCGTCTTCCAAGTTAAAAGTCTTGTCATCGGACAGATAATCACAGGCTAGACTGAGCGCTTTAAGCTTGCAGGCAATGTAGGGAGGTGTTTCTCTAATGGCATCTTTAGTCTCTTTTTCTTGGTCATATAAGATATGGGGCAGTGAGTTGACAATCCAGGATATGTATTTTAACTCAGCAGCAGAACCCGTTAAACCGCCCAGGCGCTTTTTACAATCTTCCAACGTATCCCAGGCATTTTGAGTTTGATTGGTTGATAGATAAATATAAGCAAGATAAATGGCATCAGCAGCCGTTTCTGTAATGGGCTTGCCATCCTTAAGCCGGAAGCTTATGAATGCGGCACTATTTTGATGGTGCCATAATGGTGTATGTAATGGCGGTTTGGATCTCCACAATTTCTCAAGACTTTTACTGGCAATCGTGCCATCTGTATCATGAACCACCGGATAGAAATCACTTATTACAGCACCAATGCGGGTTGCATAGAAGCGTGCTATAGGAATTAAATAACGCTCATGGCCGTCTTTAGTCAATATCATCCCGGCTACTTGCGGATCGATCGGCGAGGGTCTATCGACGACCCCTTCATTCGTTTCAGTATGCCTAAGTTCGTCTCCGCTTCGCTCAAAACACAAATTAAAACGAGGAAGCACCACATGGCTTAACAAATGACTTTCATGATGTTGCATGAATGCAGAACTCTCAAATCGAGTGAGTTTATAAGCCCAGTCTTTATGGAGAGGCTTTAATTTAAAATCTGTTTTGAAACCCTCGTCATCGAGAAGTGTTATCTCTGTTGGCTCAACCGCGTAACACGCCCTATTATTTTGAACGAGTAGTCCAATTCCTGGGAAGGTTGTGCTTTGCCAGAAATCAATACTTCCATCTTTGAGTGTTTTTGGCAGGTTGCTTGAAGCCAAAGTAATAATGGAATTTGCATGTCGCGTTAAGTGATTAGGGCTGATAGCATGAAGTTCGTAGGTATCTATTCTACGATTTATAGACCACTGTTGTCGGATGGTTAATTGATGGTTTTTATAAAAAA
>JAKFUY010000103.1 GCA_021732495.1 Legionellales bacterium
AATCTTCGAGGATATCGGGTTTGGCATTACATGTGATAGAGAGGGTTTTGTCTTTCGTATTTGAGGTCCTCGGTTACATCAATCGGACATGTCTGTCCGCAATCCATAATGATTTCAAGAGTTGAATTTTGATTCATAGAGATTTTATCCATAAATAAATTTATCTGCACTTATATTGCTCTGAGTTGGAGCAAAAATCATCTCTTTTTAGACTAAAAAGAATAAAAATGCATCTTAATTTAAAATAAGCTTTCTGTAAATATAATTTGTGAGATGAAAAATATGTAAACGCTTGAGCATGTCCATTTCACTAAAGTTATGAAGTAAATGGAGTAGAAAACTTAAACGACTTACTTCACTGTTGATGAGGCAAACATTTGACGTACTGTCTGATTGTGACCCTCATCATATTCAAATATAGCTGCAAAAACATGGTTTTTTAATACTCGCCTCCGAAGAGTCCAACGATTCTAAAAAAAACTACACATGGATGTCTGTGGCTTGCTAATCCTAAATGCTTCATAAAATGCAGGTACATTTTTTAAGGTTCCATTGACTCGATATAGTTTTGGGGGATGTGGATCAATGAGCGCCCGACGTCTTGCTTCTGCTGGGGTGATATTAGAGGCCCATATTTGTGCAAATCGAATGAAAAATTGTTGTTTTGGTGTGAATTTGTCGATATTTTTAGCGTTATGGAAATAGGGTGAGTGGATATAAGCATCATAGGATAATGTGACGCCTCCTAAATCTGCAATGGCTTCACCACTGACTAATTTTCCCTGCACATGCGTACTGGTGTGAGGAATGGTATAAGAAGAGTATTGGTCAACAATACACGTGACTTTAGCTTCATATTTTTGCCACTCCGTCTTAGTCCACCACTGTTGATAAATCCCATCACTATCAAATTGCGCCCCTTCATCATCAAAGCCATGAAAGAGCTCGTGACCAATAACCACACCAATGCCACCATAGTTTAGGGCAGCAGGCGCATTAATGGAAAAGAAAGGTTCTTGTAATATACCAAGAGGGATATTAATTTGGTTTAGTGAAACATCATAATAGGCATTCACAGATTGTGGTGACATATCCCAATTATCAGGGCTGACAGGTTTGTTGATTTTATTCCAATGACGCCGTGTATCAAATCGTGTTGCTGCAATATCATTTTCGATATAAACAGCAGAATGAATATCCAATTGACTGTAGTCTAAAGGCTTTGGAAAACCAATCCTGGACGTCATTTTATGAAGTTTTTTTAATGCTTTACGCGTCGTTTCTTGAGATAGCCAACTGCTATGGTTTAGTTTTATCTCTAAGCTGTGCTTGATATTACTAAGCATGTTCTGAATATAGGGAACTTCACCAGTTTTTGCAAAAGTTTCTACATACAAATCACCTAAGGCAAAACCCAATACAGCGTTTTCTTCTTTTAATACACTTCTAAAGCGTGCTGGACAGGAGTGGTAGCCGCGAATTGCTTTGATAAACTCACAGTAAGGATCTGCATAGGCTTGATTCAATTGTGGAGAAGAATTGGCTAGTAAAATTGCAATGAGATAGTGTTTGATTTGTTCTGATTTTAAGCCGGGCAAGTATTGATTAAGATCGTGAAAATACCCAGGCACTGTCACATTGATTGACTTAAGATCAGCAATGGCGATGCTTTTAAAATATTGTCTCAAGTTGAGGTTAGGATAATTTTTATATATAGATTCAATATCTTGGATATGATCAATGTTCTTAGGGGAGCGATAGTACTGAACATTAACTGAAATTTCTGCAAGATGGGTTTCGATTGCTAAGACATCTTGGTAAGCAAGCAGTGCTGATTGTTTAGAATAACCGAAATTGACAAAAAGTTGTGTGATGAAATTTTGATAGTGCGTCATCACCTGTTGGGTTTTTACATCATGATTTAGATAATAATTTCTATCCGGTAATATGAGTGCTGCTTGATTAATTTGACTAATTAGAAAGTTTTTTCGATGAATATCTGCAAACTCACTAAAAGAAAAAAACGCAGGGATACTCATTTCATGCAGTTTCGCAATCGTGGTAAACAATGTTTCATTATTATGAATATGTTGGATTTCATCTAAATAAGTCTGCAAGGGTTTGATATTCGCTTCTTCAATCGTTTTCGTATCCAAGCCACTTTTATAGAACAGATAGAGTTGTTGATTAATTTTTTGTTGATATATCTTGGTTTTTTTTGGAAGTTCTTCGAGCATGTCACGCAGTTGCTTTTCTATTTTCTTATCAAGAATACTAAATGCACTCCATTCGGATTCAGATTTGGGAACAGGGTTTTTAGCAATCCAGCCACCATTGGCATACTGAAAAAAATTATTTTCAGGTGGGACGCTATAATCCATCCAGTCCATAGACAAAGAACTTGGATGAGATGCCCATACAGAGTTAATGAAGAAAAAACTCACCAGATATTTGCAAATGTTTTTCATATCTAAATAGTCTATAGGTGTTTATGAAGAACTTTAATATAGCCTTTATTGGAAGCTATACATAGAATATTTATGAAAAAATATGGGGCAAGCTTAAATTAAGTTCGGGTTGGGTTCATTATTTTCATGATCGGTTAATAATCATAATAAATTATTAAAAAAATGATTAACAATAAAAAAAAAGCTGGTATTCTTTATTAATACGAGAAAGAAAATCATCGTATATTCAAGGTATCAGGTATACAGTGGATTACAGGTTTGTTAATTGTAAAAAAAGGGGATCGCGTAATGTCGCAAAGAGAAATTGGACACGTCAAGTGGTTCAATGAAAAAAAAGGATTTGGTTTTATCTTAAATCAAAATGGTGATGATATTTTTGTTCATTATAAGGATATACAAGGAACAGGCTTTAAAACCTTGCACGAGAACGACGCTGTCAGCTATGTTATTGACACTGGACCCAAAGGTTTGAAAGCTCAAGATGTAATGCGCATGTCAGAAAACGCTGAAGCTTGATACTCTAGGCCAGAAGGGGATTCTTATCCCCTGAGGCTTCTTTGATTTCAACGCAATGAAAATAATTTCAGATCATAGCCTTAAATGCTAAGGAACATGTCAATGAAAAAAAAAATACATGATAAGCCATATGCAAAATGTTTACGCCTTTCTACTTTTCTGGTTGTTTCATGCATAGCCCTATTTTTTTATTTCTATTGTGATAAGGCGGCAACCTTATACTTCTCTCCGCATGTTGATTTTTTTGCTCCTGTTACCGACAAATTTGCAGTACTATTTAAGAGATATTATATTATTCCTATAGTATCATTCTTTACCTTATCTAGTTTTTTCATAAAAAAATTACATCCTTATCGATATCAAATATTGATGTTATTGCTGATGTTGGTTTTTGGACAAATATTATTATTCGTCCTGAAAACATCGATTGGTCGCGCAAGACCTTATATGTTTTTAAATCGTGGTATTGATGGATTTGAACATTTTAGTCGTACGCGTGATTTTATGTCCTTTCCATCTGGACACACTTTCAATTGCATGATTTTGATAGGCTTTATTGCTCTGTTCTTTTCTCGATATCAACTTTGGATTATAGCGCTCGGCTTCTTAATTACTTTTATGCGTGTCATTGCGCTACAACACTATGTATCAGATTGGTTTTATACCTCATATATTGCCCTGTGCTTTATTGGCCTAAGTTATCGATTTGTCGGAGTATGTAGCCAATTCCCACGATTGCGTTTTCTATCTCGCTTACTGGGTAATTAAACATGCGTAAATTTGTATTACAAATGAAATCTGGGTTGTCTTTTTACTTGAGATCATTTTATGATCCCAAGTTATACCGCGATGTTGCATTTAGACAAAAAGGTTATGGCTTAAAGCCTTTGTATATTGTGTTTTTTATATTAATGATTCCATCGTTCTTTGGTTATTATCATCTAATTGTCAACCATTTCCAAAAAAATTTCGCAATGTCTGTCTCGAAGTTACCTGTTTTACAATTAGAGAAAAACAAATTATATGAGCAATATCAAAACATTAATCTTTTGAGACTGATAGATAAGCATCAATTTCAATGGTTGCCTGCCGATATGAAACCCATGCAAGTTGACAATGCGCAAGTTAAAGAAACTCTATTCTTATTGGGTACGGATAATTTGTGGATAAAGTTACCTCAAAATCATCTTTTTGGTTATGAGTTTTTAAACTCCACCATCAATGTTCCTGTGATTGCTTGGCCATTGGTGAAAGAGCCGGTCTTTGGAAAAACAATCGTAGAAGCGTTGGACCAATCAATTATTTATGGCTTTTTGCTATCCTCGGCCATGATGATGTTTTGTATCCATGCCATGATGATTTTTATTTTTATTCGAAGCTTTGGACTCATTGCTAGCAAGATGGTGAAGATGTTGTTGTATGAATCGATTGAATATGATATTGCCTGTCGATTGTTGTCACTTTCAGCGCTACCAACGTTAACAATCATTTATATTTTGAATCATTTTTATTATGACGTGGATCTTAAAGTTCTCTTCATGGGCATTTATATGTTTAATTTTTATGTCGGCATTCGCTTTATTAAAGCGAGAAGTGACTTTAGATGGATTAAAGATATTGGGGCATAAAAAAGGGGCCTTTCGGACCCCTTTGTTAATTTTCTTCCATTGATTCCGTAATACTCTGATCGGGCATCGTAACGTTTAATTCTAAGATCGAACCATTGCCGATTCTTTCAACATTTACTGAAACTCTTTGTTTATTAATGGGAACATATTTGGCAAGTACTGCAAGAATCTCCTCCTGCAGTTTAGGTAGATAGTCAGGCGTATTACGTTGACTTCTTTCATGAGAAATAATGATCTGCAAACGCTCTTTAGCTACAGAGGCGGTAGCATTTCGTTTTTTCAAGTAATTGAAGATACTCATGATGGCATTCCCTCCCTTGCCTTACCAAATATTCGACGTAGAATTCCTTTTCTTTCTTGATGAACAAACTTAAATGGAACTGTTTCGCCTAAAAATCTTTCAATAGCATCCTGATACGCTACACCTGCATCACTGTTGTCATCAAGAATCACTGGCGTGCCGGTATTGGATGCTTTTAAAACAGCCTTAGACTCTGGAATAATTCCAATCAGAGGAATGGCTAATATGTCTAATACATCCTGCATGGATAACATTTCACCGCGTTCAACTCGCTCGGCATCATATCGTGTAATCAACAGATGTTCTTTAATAGGTGTTTGTCCTTCAATGGCACGTTTGGTTTTACTTGCAAGTATCCCCAAAATACGGTCAGAGTCTCTGACTGAAGAGACTTCTGGGTTGGTGACTATAATGGCGTGGTCTGCAAAATGCATCGCCATGAGTGCACCGGTCTCAATGCCTGCTGGGGAGTCACAAATGATGTAATCAAAATCTTTTGACATTTCATTTAAAACGGATTCAACGCCATTTAAATTGAGGGCGTCTTTATCACGGGTTTGTGAGGCAGGAAGGATAAATAGATTAGGGATACGCTTATCCTTAATCAAGGCTTGTCTGAGGTTGGCTTCTTTGTTGATGACGTTTACAAAATCATATACAACGCGACGCTCACATCCCATGATAATATCAAGATTACGCAGTCCAATATCAAAATCAATGACAACGGTCTTATATCCTTTGAGGGCTAGGCCCGCAGATATAGCCGCAGATGTGGTTGTTTTACCAACCCCTCCTTTTCCGGAGGTGATAACAATAATTGTTGCCAAATGACTCCCCTTAATACAATATAATATAGTAAAATTTTAGTTTACCTATATTAGGCAATAATACAAGATTCGAACAGCATAAAATGCAAAGCAATGATATTTTTTGGATGAACTTAGCGCTTGAACAAGCAAAGCGAGGCAGTCAGGTTGATGAAGTTCCTGTTGGTGCAGTGGCCGTTTGTTCGCAAAAAGGCTTGATTGCCTCATCTTGCAACACTACTAGAAAAGATTGTAATCCATGCGGGCATGCTGAAATGGAAGTGCTTCGTCGTGCAGGGCAGGTGCTAAAAAACTTTCGCCTACCGACTATTACGCTTTATGTCACTCTTGAGCCTTGTGCGATGTGCGCGGGGGCAATGATCCATGCGAGAATTCCACGGTTGGTATTTGCTACTCGTGATTTTGTTTCCGGTGCAGCAGGGAGTGTACTAAACCTATTTAGTCATCCATGTTCCAACCATCGATTGCAAATTGATGAGGGGATATTGGCTTTTGAGTCTGAACAATTGCTAAAAAACTTCTTTAAAAACAAGCGCTCACAGTGATGGTTTCGAACCCACTATTCTGTAGTGCGCCCCCCTTGTCCGTAAGACAGTATTTCTGCCGACTGCTTTTTGGCTTATCTGGAATAGTCATTGCGACACAATGTGCTTGCAATGCAGGAATTAAATAGGCTTGACGAAAATAATCTTCATGATGTAATCCGAGAGCATTTTGAATGTCAATGCGTTTCATCTCACCTTGCATCACCAAGACCACGCGCTCAACTTCCCCGGTGACTCGAATAGATATTTCTGTGGGTTTACTCCAAATTGTTGTCACGAATCCGTCTGAAATAGAAAACTCGGGTTGGGGTAATCCAACTTGGTTGCACCGGTGAATCATATGGTTCTGTCGCAAAAGCTTGCTCATGCCTATAATTAGAGCATTGAAGCCGAGGCAGGGGTATCCAATGATCAGTTTTAAACAGCACCACTTTAAAAAAGAGATGATTGTCATGATCGTTCGTTGGTACGTAGCCTACGCATTAAGCTACCGTGACATTGAAGAGCTGGTGTCAGAGTGCGGCCTGAAGGTTGACCACTCCACCATCAATCGCTGGGCTATTTGATTATGCTCCTCAACTGGAAGAGTCCTTCTGCAAGCGCTATAAGCGCCCTGTTGGAATTCCATGGAACATGGACGAAACCTATATTAAAGTAAAAGGCCAGTGGGTATACTTATATCGTGCCGTTGACCAAGAAGGTCAAACTGTTGATTTGATGCTTTCTGAAAAACGTGACGAGCCTGCTGCTAGGGCTTTTTTTGAAAAAGAAATTGGGTCTAATGGGTTGCCAGAAAAGGTAACCATCGACAAGAGCGGCGCAAATAAAGCTGGGATTGATACGATTAATTTGAAGCTTGCACTGTTGTGTTTGCTGGGTTTTATGTTCGTTCAATTAACCATTTATTAACAAAATCACCAAGCCAATGAAGGGCTTTAAGGCGTTTCACTCCGCGGAAGCTACTTTATCAGGTGTTGAACTCCATCATATGTTACGAAAAAAAAACATAAGAATTCCGACAATATAACAATCTTTGACCAATTCAATACCCTAGCTGCCTAAGCTCGCCCGGAGAATACTCGTTTTTAGATTATAAAGGTTTTTGCGACAGAAGCGTTTCAACTGCTATCAATGAAGAGGATTTTGTATACTGAAAAAAGGCGTTTTGATTGGTAGTAAAGACGCTAATGATCGCATTACCAATTGATTTTAAAATATTTTTTAGAAAATCACCCCACCCCAAATCTCTTTCTAATATAGGTGTTGCCTCTTTAATTGCCTGTTCACATGCTGTTTCAAAATCAACCCCTGCAGTTTTAAAATCTGAGTTGGAACTCAATGCCGCGGAATAGTTATCACGAGCAATATATAATTTAATTAATAAATTACTTGCTTTGTTAGCAGCTTCTGGAAAGTGGTGCTGGTCTACTTTCCCAACTTTATTTCGAAGCTGTTCAAAAACACTATCAATTTCATCAATTATTCGTTGATGGGGCTTTTTGCTCTCACCGTCTAAAGTTCTAGAACCTTGCAACTCTTTAGTAGGTTTAGATATGTGTTTTTGGAGGCCTTTTATAAATTGTTCAGCTAGGCCAATATTGGCTCCAATGAAAGGTGAGTAGTAGTCTTCAATTACCGCATCTCCAAAAATATTTTTTAAATCAATGAGCGCTTGTCCAGCCAAATTTTTTGATTTATTTAGTGTTTCAATTGCATTTGCATCTAATTCCAAACGATCACCAAGATTTATTATTACACTCTCTAATGCTTGAATAATGCTGTAATCTTCTAGATGAGGGGTTCGAGCCTCCAAAGCTAACTGTACTAACAAAGGTTCTGGAGTTCTTTTGTTGATAAATACCTGTAAACCCCCGTTTATTTCGACAATTTCAGGGAGTTGGAATCCTTTTTTGTTGAATAAGGGCTCTATTTCATCTCGAATTATTTTTTTTTCAAAAACCAAATAAAAACGCCATTCGGCAGAATGTTCACCCATATCCGTATTGTTTTCTAATCTAAGTGTAATTTTCATTGGATACATTCCAAAAAGACGATTAATTGTTTAACATTACATCATAAATATGAGTTATTGTCAAAATGTAGAGTTTTCCAATATGAAATGAGAGTTCTGTCGCAAAAACTTTTAAAATCTAAAAACGAGTATTCTCCGGGCGAGCTTAGGCAGCTAGGGCATTGAATTGCTCAAAGATTGTCATATTGTCGGAATTCTGATGTTGATTTTTTCGTAACATATGATGGAGTTCAACACCTGATAGAGTTGCTTCCGCTCTCAACCACAAAACTTTTAATTCCATTCGCCGTGTTGCGCAAGGTAGAGTCTTGCAAAAAATGAACCTGGTAAAAAAAGAACTGGGCTTTACCAGGTATTGGTTCAATTTTATCAATGTCATTATGGATGAATAACAATGAATTTAAAAGGATATTAATGGTTTAAAAAGTTAGTAAAATGCATCTAGACCTACCTCACGTATGAAAGCTTTTAATGGCAGTAGGGTGCTCGATTTTTTGAAATGGGTCGCCAAGCGTGCACCCTTCACTAAAAGCTTATAGAGCCAGGTGTTCTTGGGTAAGGGATTAAATCCCTGACATTACCCATGCCTGTGATATAGCTGAGTAGTCTATCGAGACCCAAGCCAAAACCGGCATGAGGCACTGAGCCATAGCGGCGTAAATCACGATACCAGTCGTATTGATGGGGGTCGATACCTACTTTTCTCATGCGCTCATCAAGGAGGTCTAGGCGGTCTTCACGGGCACTGCCCCCAATGATTTCACCAACCCCTGGGGCTAATACATCCATTGCCGCCACTGTCACTTGATCTTCGTTTAAACGCATATAAAAGCTTTTAATGGCAGCAGGATAATTTTGTACAATGACCGGTTTTTTAAAATGAACGTCGGTTAAATAACGTTCATGTTCAGATTGTAAATCCAAGCCAAATTCGACAGGGTAATTAAACTTTTGCTGACAATTTTTAAGAATCTCAATGGCTTCTTGATAGTCAATAGTGATAAATTCTGAGTTGGCCATATGTTCGACACGTTGAATACAGGTCTCATCGATATTGGTTTTAAAGAACTCGAGATCATGCTGACATTTTTCAAGGACGGTTTGGCATACAAATTTTAATAAGTCTTGGGCTAGAGTATTAATGTCTTTTAAGTTGGCAAAGGCAATTTCAGGTTCAACCATCCAGAACTCAGCCAAATGGCGACTGGTATGAGAGTTTTCTGCCCGGAAAGTAGGGCCAAACGTATAGACTTTTGACATAGCCAGACAATAGGCTTCGAGGTTAAGTTGCCCTGAAACGGTTAGAAAAGTTTCTTTACCAAAAAAATCCTGACTAAAATCGACTTGACCATTGGGTAGACGTGGCGGCAGGGCAGCATCGAGTGTACTGACACGAAACAATTGTCCTGCACCCTCGCAATCACTTGATGTAATCAAAGGTGTATGTATCCAGTAAAATCCATGACGATTGAAAAAATCATGGATCGCAAAAGAGACTACTTGACGAACCCTAGTCACTGCAGCAAATGTATTGGTACGCGGTCTTAAATGTGCGACTTCACGTAAAAACTCCATTGAGTGTTTTTTCGGTTGAATGGGATAGGACTCTGGTTTGTCAACCAATCCCACCAGAATCAATTGTTCAACTTGCAGCTCATAGGCTTGGCCTTTTCCTTGAGAGGGTACCAATTGACCATGTGCTTGAATCGAGCAGCCCGAGGTGAGGTTTAATACATCTGCTTGATAATTGTGGAGATGATTGGGGATAACCAATTGTAATGAATGAAAACAGGAGCCGTCATTCAATTGAATGAAAGAAAAACCGGCCTTGGAGTCCCTACGTGTTTTTACCCAACCTTGTACGCCGATGGTTTCTTTGGGTGGGGCTTTTAAATCCAAACATTCGGATACAGCTAAAATTTTATTCATGGGTGATTAACCTTGTGGATTTGTTCATGCGCAATACAGTGAGTCATTATAACGATTCTATTGGCGACGCTCAAGAGTACGTTACGATTTCACCAGGGATAGCGCATATTTTACTGGAGAAAAACTGACACGATGAATGGGCGTGGGGCCGTACTCATTTAATGCCAGAATATGTTTTGCAGTTCCATAGCCTTTATGGCTTGCAAAAGCATATTCTGGATAGGTTTTATCAAAATCTGTCATCAGTTGATCACGATGCACTTTAGCCAAGATAGAGGCTGCAGAAATAGACGGATAGAGCAGGTCGCCTTGAATAAATGTTTTGCATGGGAGCTTGATTTGAGGTGCAAAACAGCCATCGATCCAGACCACAGATGCCGAAACATGAATGCCCTCAATGGCTCTTTGCATTGCCAGCAAAGTGGCATGATGGATATTGAGTGTATCAATTTCTTCAACAGAGGCTTCACCATAGGCAAAAGCCAAGGCCTCATTTTGAATCAACTTTGCGAGCTCAGTTCTTTTTTTAGCAGATAATTTTTTGGAGTCTGTCAGGCCATCGATAGGGCGAGAAAGTATCACGGCAGATGCAATAACAGGACCGGCTAGGGGGCCGCGACCTGCTTCATCAACGCCAATAATAGAGGATAATGAATGCATGATAGTGCTA
>JAKFUY010000109.1:0-5539 GCA_021732495.1 Legionellales bacterium
GTGCGTGGTTATAGAAAACAAAGACTGAACCATCCATCAGTTTTTGATTAAACGATTCCATCACACAAGCACTCAAACCATTAATCGCTTTTCTGCCATCAATAGGTGAGCTTGCAAGATAAACCTGAATATCAGATTTCAATCGAATCATGATAATTGACCCACAAATTTTAAGACCTTCTCAACGAAAGAAGATTCATCTGAAGAACTTATTCCAATACGCACGCTATTAGGTTTTGGCTTTATCTCTGAACTTTTTTTCAACTTGCTAGGCCAAGACTTGAATGTTGCATATAAAATGTTGGCATGCTCACAATATTTTACTTGGCTCAAACCACTATTGCGCCAGGCCTGAACATGTTCTTCATAATGATCCCATCATCACTCTCCAGTTTCTAAACTGAAAAGATTATCTCGAAAAAAACATACTTTTTTAGATGGGGTTAATTAACCGCTTTCTTATTTTCCAATAACACTTTAATAGACATCAGAAAAATGACGTTTATTATTTGATAATATATCTTTTTTGATATATCATAATATATAAAACCACGTGAATCAAACAATGACCGGAAAAGAAATAATAAAGCACTGAGAAAAATATGGGTGGGAAGTTTTAAGAGTCAGTGGAAGTCACCACCGTATGGGTAAAGATAATTTAAGGACTACTGTCCCAGTCCATGGGAATCGCGATATTGGTAAAGGACTGCTAGCTGAAATTGAACGGCAAACTGGAGTAAAACTAAAATGAATGTATTATATCCCGCACAAATTACTTTTGATAAAGGTGATAATAGATTTCTTGTTCAATTTCTCGATATCCCCGAGGCAATTACTGAAGGGGAGAGCGAAGAAGAGGCTTTCTTTAATGCATCAGAAGTACTAACTTTAGCGATTGAAGGACGTTTGGAAGAGGGTATGGATGTGCCGCAACCTTCTAAATGCACAGGTCAACAAAAATTTATTTCTCCCTCAGTGAGAGCTCAAGCGGCTTTATTAATAAGATGGGCAAAGTTATCTGGAGATCATACCACTTCAGAGATAGCCCGCAGCCTAAATACATCCTGGCCCGCCGTTTCTAGACTTGAAGATCCTAAGCATTGGCCGAGCCTCAGACAATTAGAAAAAATAGCCAACGTTTTAGGGCAGCAATTAATTATATCAATGGAACCATTGCCTAAAGGACATTAATCAAGGTTGATTTTCATGCGCATTTGGTTTTGTCCGGGTTTATGCTCTGATTGCCGGCCGTTAAACTTAGGGGCTTTTTTTGTCATGATTGTTAGCATGAAAATTACGGATAATATTCTTGCTTGTGAATAGCGTAAATTTACAGCAATCAAAGACTGCTTAACTGAAAAAAGTCGCCGATTATGGTCGCGGAGGCGTTTTTGTCGTCCATAAAGCCACCAATATTTCTCGAACAACTATTTATCAAGTAATTAAAGAAATTCAAGCAGAACCATTAGCTTCATCAGCAATCCCTACAAGTATGATAGACATGCAAGAGCACAATAAATCTGGCGAATGAGCTTAAAGCTCAGGAAAATAATGTCAGTCATATGACCTTGTCAATTCGATTTGAATAAAATGGGCAGCAATGGCTATAGAGTGCGGCTGTGGAAGTATGAGCTACAGAAATTATCTGATGAAATAGGACTTCAAATTAATCTGCGGTATTTCCCACCAGGAACAAGTAAGTGAAATAAAATTGAACACAGACTGCTTCGTTACATATCTCAAAATTGGAGCGGAAAACCATTGGTTTCTAGAGAAACAGTCGTCAACCTTCGGTATTGGATGACAATGAATATCAAAGCGGTGATATTTTTCATCCAGAATGGACTTATTCTATTAGTCAAGGGTAGTCAAAACTGTTCAAGTTATTTTTACAGTCCCTACGCACAAGACCAGCAACGGCTTTTTTACATGATTTTAATGAGTAATAAATTTAGAAACATCACCGAACCGTATAGTGACAGGCTTCTACAATTTGTCGCGAGTTCGATGATAAATAAAACCCAATAGCAAAGGGGAGAGCATAAGCAATAAGCCTGCTGCAAAGTAGTGTTGATAGAGCTCAGGGTGGGGGAGTGCTAAAGCTTCTTGGGGTGGAAAAAAGCCAATATATAAAGTAATACCACAACCGCACAGGCCCAAAGCACAGGTGAGATAATAACCCAGTTTTTTTCCAGGGATCTGAAAAGAGCGTGGCAGATGCGCATGACTGTTCTTGATTTTAATGGCAGCAATAAACATCATGACATACATTAACATATACAGCTCTGTACTTAGGGCAGTGAAAAACCAATATATCGCATTGATGCTGGGGAGCAGTCTAAAGCATAAGCATAGTAGGGTGACAATGCTTGCTTGAACCCACAAAAGCTTTTTAGGCACACCATTGCCATGGCGATGGGCTAACCATTCTGGGATAAAACCATCTTGAGCGGCAAAGCTGAGTCCTTTAGCAGGCGCTAAGATCCAATTGATCATACTTCCAGTACTGCCAATGAAAATAAGCAGCACCAACAAGGGCATTAAAAAACTGATATGGTATTGCTGAAGAAAAATGTTACAGGTTTGTAAAACACCCAATACCAAATTAATGTCTGATTTAGGCAGCACTACGGCAATGGCCAAGGAGCCTAAAATCATGGTGATAAGAATCAAAACAATCGAGTAGAAAATGGCCTTAGGATAGGTCTTTTGTGGGTTTTTAATTTGATTGACATGCACAGAGGCAAGCTCCATACCCAAAAATGAGGTCATAATAGCAGTCAGTGATATCCAGGAGTTGGTATCACCAATATGGGGCAATAAATGCGACCCATCCAAGTAAATGGCTGGCGCATGCCCACTTAAAAGCCATACAAACCCCAATACAATAATAAGCCCCATCGGCAGAATCATTCCCAGAACTGCACAAATGCTTGCAATACGTGAGGAGGCTTTTAAGCCTTTCATGCCTAAAAAAGTCAGTGCCCAGAAAATAACAATGGTACTGACGGTTGCAAACAAGGGATCATCGACCAATGTAGGATGAATGAGATAAGCCAAGGTAGTGGTAATAAAAAGCAAAATAGTGGGGTACCACACCAGGGTATTGATCCATTGTAACCAGATGGTGATAAATGCAAATTTTTTACCAAAAGCATGTTTTACCCAGCCATAAATACCGCTTTCTTCTTCAGACCACAGTGTTGCCAGTTCCGCCGATACCAATGCTACAGGAATTAAAAAAATGACAGCTGCCAAGATAAAAAAGAAAATCAGCTGTGAACCAAACCAAGCCGCCGCTGGGAGATTACGGATACTATCAATAGCACCGGTAATTAAAAGAACCAATGACAGTGTCGTTAAGGACTGAACATGTGTTTTATTCTGCATGAGCACACAAAGGAGATAAGGGGACTTGGGACAAACGCTGCCATTCTTCTTCGGTGTACAAATGCAGACTTAAGGCATGCAAACCACTGGAAAGCTCAGCATTTAAAAACCTATACACCATTCGATGTCTGGCAAGGGGAAGACAGTTGGCAAACACTGATGAGACCATTGATACTTTGAAATGGGTTTCAGAATCAACTGGCACCTGATGTCGGTGTGATTCATTAAGCACTTCTAAGTAACGCGGGGCAAATTGTTCATTTAGAATGGTTTCTAATCGTTGTTTTCGGTCAACACTCATAAAAAAGATGATTTTTTTACAAATTATTCCGTATAATAGCATAACCAAACATATTTGTAAGGAATTTAGGCATGACCAACACCAAAAGAATACTCGGATTTACCCTTTTAGAAATGATGTTCGTAATTGCAATCATCGGCATTATGGCTACTCTAGCCATTCCTGCCTACCAAGATTACATGATTCGTGCACGTGTCAGCGAAGGTCTTACACTGTCCAACCCAGCCCGACTTGCTGTCAATGAGTACTACCTCTCATATCAAACCCTTCCCAACAATCCTGAAGCATTGCATTACCAGTCCCCAGAAGCCACCAATAACGTCGGTCACATCAGCATTGGTCAAAGTGGGGTGGTTGCCATCACCTATACAGAACAAGCCGGTGGTGGAACCTTACTGTTCACACCATCCATCAAATCAGCAGGGCAATTAAACTGGTGCTGTGATGGTGGTACCGTCCCAGAGAAATATCGCCCACACATCTGTAAATGTCATTAAGGTTGTAATCTAACATCCAATCAGTCAGTTATTCGATCACTAAGGTCGCATTAAAAAATATTTGGACTAAATTAGTTCAAATAGAGTTTTTTTGCTATAATTAGTGTATTGGTATTGGTTTGATTGGAGAGAATAATGGCAGATAGCAAAAATACTAAACTTGAAGCTACTGAAACTGAAAAAGAGAGGCAGCTTGTTATTCAACAGGGTCAGGCTAAATTCGAGTTTTTAGGAGGAGAATCTTTTAAAATAAATTCTAAAATGAGTGCTTCTTTCAAGCTATTAGCGGATTCTTCCATATCTGTGCATACACGGTCAAATCTTTTTAACTGTTATATAGGATTTTATAATGCAAGTCATTGGAGTTGGATTGATAATATTTCCACTAATGAGATGGAACGATTGATGGTGGTGTTGAGTGAACGTCCGAGCGACCTTGAAACAGATCCGGAAGCTCAGAAGATCATTCGTTACTTTGTGGTAAATTCCCCTAATCCGGAAGAAGATTTGAAAATACATAGATCTCACACATTTCAACAACTGAGGGAGCGATTTAGCCTGCCAGAAATTTTTAAGATAATTGCAGCTAATGCCCTAGAAGACGCCAAAGCCGCCGCCATCGCCGCCATCGCCGCCAAAGTTGCCCAAGTCACTGCTGACGTCCAAGCCATTATAGAAGGACATGCTGTGCATGTGGCTGTGCCGGAGGCTGATGCTGATGTAGGCTCGCACAATGCATATGTTGATGCTCTACAAGCAAGAATAGCAGCACTTCAAGCACTCCATAATGGTCTTGATGAACGATTACCCGATATTGCAGCGGACAAAAGTGCTTCTGTAAAACAACAAGTCACTGATGCCCAAGCCGCCGACAAGCGTGCCCTTGATGCCGCCAAACTTGCCCAAGACCAAGCCCAAACCGCCGCCCAAGCCCAAGCCGCCACCATCGACATTAAAATCAGAGCTATTAACGAAAAGATAATAGATTTAATAACAAAAATACATGCTCAACCAGAAACGCCTAATTATCAGGAACAATTGAATTATGTACAATTGCATCATAGTTATGTCCAAGCTCTGAAAACAAAAAACGAAGAGCTTCAGAAACTTGTGGGGACATTACCACAATCTCATCCAAAGTTGGGAACAATCCAAAAAAGCATAGTCAGTCCAGCGGATATTGAGGAGGCTGACAAAAAATATCAAGAAGTCAATCAAAGCCTACAAAATCAACTACGAGAAAAAGAAAAAAACGAAGCTTCTCTAAAAACAATCATAGAATTATTCAAGATTGCAGAAGCAAAATCTCCTAACCAGAAATTAGAAGAAAATCAAGCTTATCGGTTTACGT